>JBEDGK010000024.1:0-5782 GCA_041174665.1 Pseudomonadota bacterium | reverse complement strand
CTCCACCGGTTGGCCTTTGTAGCGTCGGGCAATGTCCTTCAGCGACGGCCCGATGGTACTGGCGCTAAGCTCATGGCAACTGCTGCATGAGTTGGCATCAAAGGCTCTTTGTCCCGCCTTCAGGTCTGCCGCCTTGGTTGAGGGAAGCGCGAGTATGCTGCCTGCGCACAGCGTCATGGTTACCAGCAATTTGATCAAGGCTTTGTTCATCAGGGCTCTCCTCGGAAGACAGTGCAGGTCAAGGGATTAACGCACTGCCTCCAACAGAAAACCAGTAACCAGATCAAGACTTCCGGGATTTCAAGAAAAAGTGACTGCGCGAGGAACCGCCCCACGACCGCAACTTTATGACAGCAACCATGCGCCAGGCCGCCGGCTCGGCAGCCTGCGCGCTACCTGCGTCAGATGGCAGATCAGGAATTCTCTTCTGGTTGATCTGCCGCTGGGGTTTCAGCGTCTGGAGTAGCGGCGGGCATGTCAGGGGCCGTCGACAGGGGTGCCGATTCGAAGCTCGGCATGGCCTTACCGATCTTGTGAATACTGCCCTGAAGCGAGCCACCTTTTTTGATCTCCATCTCTGCATACGTGATGGAGCCGGCGATCATGCCGGAGGATTCGACAACCAGCGTCCGGTTCGCGACCGTGGTGTCGGTCAGAGAACCGGCCACTTTGATGTGGTTGGCCGTGGTCTTGCCATCGACCGAGCCATTGGTCTGAATGGCAATCACATCTGCCGTGAGCTGGCCTTGCAATTTGCCATCGACGCTGGCCACGCCAGGTACGGTCATGGTGCCCTGCATGAACACGCCATCTCCGACAAACAAGGAACCGGGGGGGTTGGTATCAGCCATAGTGTCTTTATCGTCTTGGGTTGAAAAGAAATCCCTGCTCGATACCGCCAATTACGCTGCGATGTTGCATGATACAAGTTTTGATGTCTTAACACTACTTTGCCTGACAAAGTTGTCATTACTGCCAATTTGGAAACACTCTCGATGACGACCGCCCGATTACTGCTTTTCGCCGGCCATGCGGGTACCGGCAAGACCACGCTCGCCAAGCGCGCCATGCCCGTGCTTGCAGCGCGCGGCGGCAAGGATTTCTTCTTCCTCGACAAAGACACGGCCTACGGCGCGTTCAGCTCACACGTGATGGGGCTCCTGACCGGCAATCCGGCCGACCGCGACAGCCCCACCTATCTGCAGAACCTGCGCGACCGCGAATACGCGGGCCTGCTCGACATCACGCGCGAGAATCTGGAACTCGGATCGCAAGTTCTGCTCGTGGGTCCGTTCACGCGTGAGCTCATGGCGGGGAAGTTCTTTGATCCAGTGCAGCTTGGCATGCCTGCCGGCACCGTGTGTCGGATCGCGTGGATCGACCTCTCCACTGAAGAAGCCAAGCGCCGCATAGAAAAGCGCAATGACCCGCGCGATGCATGGAAGCTTGCGCATTGGGATGACTACCTGAAGCGCCGGGTTGAGCCGCCAGCGCACCCTGCGCTGCGTCGCTTCGACAATCAGCATGTTGACGACGTCGAGTTCGATGCGCTGATCTCGCACCTGCTTGCGTGAATCAGGCGCCGCTGTGGCCGATGCGACCTCCAGTGACCCGAGGGAGGATCAGTCCAGCGCCTGATAGACGAGTGTCTTGATCATTCGACGGTAATACTGCCGCGACGCACCCGGCGTCTGCGACATCATCAGTCCGATCAGCTGCTCTTTGGGATCAATCCAGAAAAAGGTGCCGCCATAGCCGCCCCATGCGTAGTCGCCCTCAGAACCATGGACGCCGGCGATGCCCGCGCCTTGACGCACCATGAAGCCCAGCCCGAAGGTATAACCTTGCACGCCCATCAGCACTTCACCGGGCTGCACCGGCGTGGCGATCTTCGAGCCCAGGTGATCGGAGGTCATCAGCGCCACGGTAGAGCGCGAAAGATAGCGGCGACCGTCGAGTGTGCCGCCATTCAGCATCATCTGGCAAAAGCGCAGATAGTCGTCCGCCGTGGTCGACATGCCCGCGCCACCGGAATCATTGCCCATCGTGCGCGTGACATCAAGCACGAGGTAGTACGGCTGGCCTGTCAGCGGATCGATGCGAAAAGGCTCGGCAATGCGCGACGCCTTGGAAGCCGGCACCACAAAGCTGGTGTCTTTCATGCCCAAGGGCTTGAGGAGTTTTTCATCCATGAGCTCGCCGAGCGATTTTTTGGCGATCACTTCCAGCACACGGCCCAGCAAATCGGTGGACAAGCTGTATTCCCAGGTCGTACCCGGTTGCCAAAGCAGCGGCGCTTTCGCAAGTGCCTCGACCTGCTGCTCGGGTGTCAGCATGATCCACTGGCCCTGTACCTCATTTGAAAACAGGCCCGCCTCCAGATACGGTCCCTTGATCGCCGGGAAGCGACTGAACTCTGCGTAGCTGATGCCCGAGGTATGACGCAGCAGGTCATGGATCGTGATCGGTTTTGCCGCCGCCACACGCTCGCTGTTGCCATCGGCCGAATTCGACAGCACCTTCATGGTCGCCATCGCCGGGAAAAATTTCGACACCGGGTCCGTCAGCTGCAGCTTGCCTTCCTCGACCAGCATCATCGTCAGCACGGACACCAGCGGCTTGGTCATTGAATACGCGCGAAAGATCGTATCGCGCTTCATGGGTTTGCCAGACTCCTTGTCTTGAAAACCCAGCGCATCCGCCTGCACGATCTTGCCCTTGCGCGCGACCAGAACCACAACCCCCGGCATTCGACCGGCATCGATTTCTGCCTGGAACAGAGAACGCACACGACCCAGACGCTCGGCCGACAAACCCTGCGATTGCGGTGACGCAGTCGGTAAGTCGGCTGCGTGAAGCGTCGGCGCTACGGCAATAAGGCAGGCAGAGATGCCGAGCGACAGGCTGGTTGCGAATGCCAGACGACGGAGCAGGCGCTGGGTCATGATGGTCTCCTGTTTGAAATGAGATGAAAAGTGAGTTATGCGCTCATGCCAGTCAGTGAAGTGCCCAGATTGTCCCTGATCATCGAAAATCTCAAAGTCACTGGATCCCGGCCTGCGCCGGGAGGACGTTTTAGCTGCCAGCGGCCTTTATATCGTCGTCCCGGCGCAGGCCGGGACCCAGCGTCTTTTATTGAATGCAGGGACTTTGGGGCTTAACTGACTGGCATTGAGTTATGCGCGGCTTCTGAGCCAGGCTTTGCGCAGCTTCGCACCTGCCTCGGGTTTGTCGCGCGGCTCCAGCGCGAACTGTGGCGCAGCATCTGGCTCAAGCCTCAGTTCGACTTGCATCAGCTCATCGCGACGAAAGGCATGGACCGAGATCACGTCGCCGACACGATAACGCTGTAGCAGACCGTCCAGATTGTCGGAGGTGACGCGCAGACCATCAATGGCGACCAGAACATCCCCTGCCGACAGGCCTGCTTTGTGCGCCGCACCGCCTTCATGCACCGCGCCCAGCTTGCAATGACTGCCGTCGCGCTGAGTCCGCACCGCCATCGAAGGTGCTACCGCCTTGCGACGGTCGGCCAGGTCGATGCCCACCGCAGCAAAAGCCTCGGCCAGCGGCAGATCGCGCGTGCCGCGCACCGCGAGGTCGAAGATCGGCTTCAGCTTCAGACCGGTGATCTCGTCGAACAAGGCCTCAACATCCTGTTCACTCACGCCGCGCCCGCCCTTGGCGGAATAAAAATCGCGACCGTAGCTCCGCCACAGCGCGCGCATTACGTCATCCAGCGAACGACGCCCCTGAGTATCGCGCCGGATCACCAGATCCAGCAGCAGCGCCACCAGCGAGCCTTTTGCGTAATAGCTGACGATGGCATTCGGCGCGTTTTCATCCTGACGGTAATACTTGGTCCAGGCATCGAAGCTGGACTCGGCCACGCTCTGCTTCAGCCGGCCGCTGCCTCGATGCACGTTATTCATAGTCTTTTCGATCAGCTTCAGATAAGCGCCGCTGTCGATCACACCCGCGCGCAGCAGCATCAGATCATCGTAATAACTGGTGAAGCCCTCGAACAGCCAGAGCAGCGTGGTGTAATTTTCCTGGCTCAGATCGTAAGGTGCAAACACTGCCGGTTTGATGCGCTTGACATTCCAGGTATGAAAATACTCATGACTGCACAGTCCGAGAAAGCTGCGATACGCGTCGCTCATCTCTGCCTGACCGATCACGGGCAGATCATTGCGCGCGCAGATCAGCGCGGTTGAAGCACGGTGCTCTAGCCCGCCGTAGCCATCACCCACTGCCAGCGTGAGGAATACATAGCGATCCATGGGCGCTGCTTTTGACGCGGGCTCGAAAAAAGCGATCTGTGCCTCACAGATTTTTTTCAGGTCTGCTGCAAGCCGCACCTTGTCCAGTTTGGGAACGCGCCCAGTGATCGCCATCTCATGCGGCACACCATGCGCATCAAAGCGAATCAGTTCGAACTCGCCCATTTCGACCGGATGATCGATCAGATCGTCATAGTCGCTGGCGATATACGTACCAAATCGATGGCGCCGTGCCTTGTGCTCGGGCAGCGAGGTAGCGATTCGCCATGCGGCACAGGCATCACCTTCTGGCGGCTGAATATCCACGATGTGTGGCAGCGACTCCTTGCCATGTACTTTAAGGAACACGCTGGTGCCATTGAAAAATCCATGCGTTTGGTCGAGGTGCGCGGCACGCACCGACAAATCCCACGCATAGACCTGATACTGAATCTGCAGCTCACCCTTGCATGGTGCCGCTTGCCAGCTATGCTTGTCGCGTTGTGTCAGCCGCAGCTTGCGGCCGTCGCAGCGGGCGCTGATGCTGACAATATTGCGTGCGAACTCGCGGATCATGTAGCTGCCGGGAATCCATGCAGGTAGCGAGACCAGCTGTCCGTTGGCAGCGGGTTTTGCAATCGTCAGCGTGATGTCAAACAGGTGTAGCGCCGGGTCGACGGGGGCGATACGGTACTGCACTGATTCGCGGCGAGCGGCCATCAGGCTCTCACATTAACAACCAGACGCCCTTTGACAGCACCGGCGAGTATCTTCGGCGCCCAGTCGAGTGACTGCGCGAGCGTGATCTCTTGGGTGATTTTTTCCAGTGTGTGTGGCTTGAGCTCACTTGCCAGATTCGACCAAGCGTCCAGCCGGCGCTCACGTGGCGCCATCACGCTGTCTACGCCAATCAGCTTCACACCACGCAGAATGAACGGCGCGACGGTCGCCGGCAAATCCATGCCTTGCGCCAGACCGCAGGCAGCGACCGTCGCCCCATAGCGGCACTGGGCGATCGCATTTACCAGCGTGTGTGAACCGACAGAATCGACCACACCCGCCCAGCGCTCTTTTTGCATCGGCTTGCCCGGTGCGGAAAGCTCCGCACGGTCAATGACCTCGGCCGCGCCCAGCGACTTCAGATAATCTGCCTCGGCCAGCTTGCCAGTAGAGGCCACGACTTTGTAGCCACGCGCGGCCAGAATAGCCACCGCGACACTACCGACACCGCCAGACGCGCCGGTGACCAAGACCTCGCCATGCTCAGGCTTGACGCCACACTCGGCCAGCGCCATCGCGCATAGCATCGCGGTGTAGCCTGCGGTGCCAATCGCCATCGCGGTGCGCGTGGACATATCGTGCGGCAGCGGTATCAGCCAGTCGCCCTTGAGCTTCGCACGCTCGGCCAGACAGCCCATGTGCACCTCGCCCACACCCCAGCCATTGAGCACCACACGATCGCCCGCCTTCCACGACGGATGGCTGGATGCAATCACCTCGCCCGCGCCATCGATGCCCGG
>JBEDGK010000023.1:0-11916 GCA_041174665.1 Pseudomonadota bacterium | reverse complement strand
CGTTGATGCCGTAACGTCCCCATTCCAGCGCCATCGCCTTGGTCATCTGCACCACACCGGCCTTGCTCATGCAATACACGCCAATCTGTGACAGCACGCGCAAGCCGGCCACCGAGGCGATGTTGATGATGCGATGCTGACGGCTGGGGTCGGCCTTCGCGCGCAGGATCATGCGCTTGGCGGCTTCTTGCGCGACGAAGAATGCGCCACGCAGGTTGGTATCCATCACATATTGATAATCGTCCGGCGTCACATCGATCAGTCGCTGCGTCGTCGAGACCCCCGAGTTATTTACCAGAATATCGATATGTCCGGCTTCGGTCTCGGCATGCGCCAGCGCTGACTTGATGCTGCCGTAATCAGTGACATCCAGCTGGACCATGTGCGCGGCGCCGCCATCGGCCTCGATCTCCGCACGCAACTCTTTCATGCGGTCGGTGCGACGAGCCGCCAGCACAACCTGCGCACCGCCTTGCGCGAGTATCTTGGCAAACCGGGCGCCCAGTCCGCTGGAGGCGCCGGTCACCAGCGCGACTTTGCCCTCGAAATTGACTTCTATGCCCACGGTCTCTCCTGAAAAGGTGTCGCGTCATGGTCGATGAGCGACGTTTTTATCATGCCGCGCTAACTTCCAACGGCACAACCGTTATCATTACATGAATACGCCCGAGCCCGGCTGGCTTTGTATGGCGCGGTCACACAAAATCCCGGACAATCCCGGCTGCCCGGCGCTTGCCAACCTACGCACAAACGAATCCCATGAGCCCAAGCCAGAATCCTGCTTTCCTTGAACAATTCGGTCCGCGAGAAGCGATGGAGTATGACGTCGTGATCGTTGGCGCCGGACCGGCCGGTCTGTCCGCTGCGATACGCCTGAAGCAGCTAGCGGAAAAAAAGGGGCAAGAGATCAGCGTCTGCGTGCTCGAAAAAGGCAGTGAGCCTGGCGCCCATATTCTCTCGGGTGCCGTGATGGATCCGCGCGCGATGAACGAACTTTTCCCGGACTGGAAAGCGCGCGGCGCGCCACTGAATACCCCCGTCACCGAAGATCGCTTTCTTTTCCTTACCGAGACAGGCGCGACCAGTACGCCCAACTGGCTGCTGCCGGGCTGCTTCAAGAATCATGGCAATTATGTGATCTCGCTGGGCAACGTGGTGCGCTGGCTTGCGCAGCAGGCCGAGGCGATGGGCGTGGAGATCTTCCCCGGCTTTGCAGCCGCCGACATTCTGTTTGACGATCACGGAGCGGTCGCTGGCGTCGCGACCGGCAACTTGGGCGTGGGCAAGGACGGGGAGCCTGGCTCAGAGTTTCAGCTGGGGATGGAGCTGCGCGCGAAGTACACGTTCTTTGCCGAGGGCGCCCGAGGTCATTTGGGCAAGCAACTGATCTCGCATTATCAGCTCGATGCCGGACGCGATCCGCAAACCTACGCGATCGGCATCAAAGAGCTGTGGGAAGTCGATCCTGCAAAACACCAGCCCGGACTGGTGATGCATACCGCTGGGTGGCCGCTGGATTCCGACACCTACGGCGGCTCCTTCCTCTATCACCTCGAAAACAATCAGGTCGTGGTCGGCTACGTGGTCGGTCTCGCCTACCAAAACCCGTGGCTGTCACCCTTTGAAGAATTCCAGCGCTACAAGACGCATCCGTCGATTCGCGGTTTCTTTGAGGGTGGCAAGCGTCTGTCCTATGGCGCGCGCGCAATCACTGCCGGTGGCCTGCAATCGCTGCCAAAATTCACTTTCCCCGGCGGCGCGCTGGTGGGTTGCGATGCGGGCTTTCTGAATGCGAGCCGCATCAAGGGCAGCCATGCCGCGATGAAGACCGGCATGCTCGCCGCTGAGGCCGCCTTCGATGCGATTGCGGGCGGACGCGAACAAGATGAATTGCATGCTTACACCAGTGCGTTTGAACAATCCTGGCTGCACGAAGAGCTGCATGTCGCGCGTAATTTCAAGCCTGCGATGAGCAAGGGTCTGTACACGGGAACGCTGTTGGTCGGCATTGATCAGGTACTGTTTCGCGGCAAGGCGCCGTGGACTCTGCATCATTCGCATGCCGATCATGAATGCCTGCGTCCGGCCTCCGAATTCGAGCCCATCGTCTACCCAAAGCCCGATGGCAAGCTGAGCTTCGATCGCTTGTCGTCGGTGTTCATCTCGAACACCAATCACAACGAGCATCAGCCCGCGCACCTGACGCTGAAAAATCCCGCAGTGCCGGTTACCGTGAATCTGGCCACCTATGCCGGCCCGGAGTCGCGCTACTGCCCGGCAGGCGTCTATGAGTACGTGAGCGACAGCGGCAGCGAACGATTGCAGATCAATGCGCAGAACTGCGTGCACTGCAAGACCTGTGACATCAAGGATCCGACCCAGAACATCGTCTGGGTCACGCCGGAGGGCGGCGGCGGTCCCAACTACCCGAACATGTGAACGCCGATCCGGTTCCCGAGCCGGCACTGCCACCGGCGACCCGTCCCGAGCCTGTCTCACTGACGCAAGCATTCTGGTACTGGCTGACACTGGGCTTCATCAGCTTTGGTGGCCCCACGGGCCAAATCGCACTGATGCATACCGATCTGGTGGAGCGCAAGCGATGGATCTCCGAGCAGCGATTCCTGCATGCGCTCAATTACTGCATGCTGCTCCCCGGGCCGGAGGCGATGCAGCTGGCGGTCTATATCGGCTGGCTGATGCATCGTACCGCCGGCGGCATCATTGCCGGCGCGCTGTTTGTGCTGCCCTCGCTGCTGATACTGATTGCGCTGTCGTGGATTTATCTGGCTTTTGGCGACCTTCCGATCGTCGCCGGGGTGCTGTACGGGATCAAACCCGCTGTGGTGGCCATCGTACTGGCGGCTGCGTGGCGCATCGGCCATCGCGCACTCAAGAACCGCTGGCTGATCGGTATTGCGGGGCTGGCCTTCATCGGCATCGCGCTGCTGCAGTTGCCCTTCCCGCTGATCATCGGCATTGCCGCGCTCATGGGTCTCGCCGGCGGACGATTACTGCCGGAGTGTTTCCGACTCGGCGGTGGTCACGCCGCATCGCAGGTGTCGTATGGTGCAGCACTGATCGATGACGATACGCCGCCCCCCGAACATGCACGCTTCCGCCTCAAGTCCATCATCGTGACGTCATCGATCGGCGTGGTAATCGCGCTGATCAGCCTCGCCGCGCTGACGCTGCTCTTCGGAGAAAAAAATCCGCTGTCGCAGATGGCTTGGTTCTTCACCAAGGCCGCACTGCTCACTTTCGGCGGAGCGTATGCGGTGCTGCCTTACGTGGTGCAGGGTGCGGTGTCGACCTTTGAGTGGCTGACGCCCACGCAGATGATCGATGGCCTCGCACTCGGCGAGACCACACCCGGTCCGCTGATCATGATCGTCGCCTTTGTTGGTTTCGTTGGTGGCTGGACGAAGGAAGTGTTCGGCCCGCTCGCACTGTTTGCCTCGGGTGCTGCAGGTGCCGTCGTCGCGACCTTCTTCACTTTTCTTCCCTCATTCATATTCATCCTCGCTGGCGCCCCGGTAGTCGAAGCCACGCGCGACAACATCCGCCTGACCGCACCATTGACTGCAATCTCGGCCGCTGTCGTCGGCGTGATCTTGAGCCTCGCGGTATTTTTTGCCGACCATGTGTTTCACCTGTCCGAGCCCATGGCGCTGTGGGATAAAACCGCGCTGTTGATCGCCGTAGCCGCTGCGATTGCGCTGCTGCGCTTCAAGTGGGGCACGATTCGGCTGATCGCCGTCTGTGCATTGGCAGGCCTCGTGGTATCTTATGTGCCGTGGTGGTAACTCTTTTCCCGATGGCGCAGTAATCACTGCCGCCAGTGTGGTTTCCTGATATGACCGAACGCATCATTCCTGTCGCCGACCTGCGCTACCTGCACGCCGTGCCGCATATCCCTGAGCAGCTGACGCCGGCCACCGGCCTGCTGGCCGATACGCTTGGCCGACCCTTGCGCGACCTGCGCATATCGGTCACGGACCGCTGTAATTTCCGCTGCGTCTACTGCATGCCGAAAAGCGTGTTCGACAAGGATTATCAATTCCTCCCGCATGATCTGTTGCTGTCGTTTGAAGAGATCACACGAGTGGTCAAGATATTCATCGCGCATGGCGTCGAAAAAATCCGCCTGACGGGTGGCGAGCCTCTGCTGCGCAAGAACATAGAAAAACTGATCGAGATGCTGGCCGTGCTGACCACCGCGAACGGCAAACCACTCGATCTGACCATGACCACCAATGCCTCGCTGCTGGCCAAAAAAGCGCAATCACTGAAAGACGCCGGGCTGCAGCGCGTGACGGTATCGCTCGATTCGCTCGATGACACAACGTTCAAACGGATGAATGATGTGGATTTCCCGGTATCGGATGTTCTGGAAGGTATCGAGGTCGCTTCCAAGGTCGGACTCGGTCCGATCAAGGTCAACATGGTCGTCAAGGGCGGACTGAACGATCAGGAAATCGTCCCCATGGCGCGTCACTTCAAAGGCAGTGGCGTGATCCTGCGCTTCATCGAATACATGGATGTTGGTGCCTCCAATGGCTGGAAGATGGATGAGGTCATCCCCTCGGCCGAGGTCGTGCGCCGCATCAGCGAGACCATGGCGCTGGAGGAGATCGAGCCGAACTACACAGGCGAGACTGCCGAGCGCTGGCGCTATGTCGATGGCAGCGGTGAGATCGGCGTGATCTCCAGCGTCACACAGGCTTTCTGCCGCGACTGCAACCGCGCTCGGTTGTCCACCGAAGGCAAACTGTTCACCTGCCTGTTCGCCACTGGCGGGCATGACCTGCGCGCGCTGATTCGCAACGGTCACAGCGACGATGAAATCATCACTGCGATTGCTCATCTGTGGGCAAAGCGTGATGATCGTTACTCGGAACTTCGCACCATCAACACCGAAGGCTTGTCCGTTCGCGACCGCAAGGTCGAGATGTCGTATATCGGCGGCTAATCTCATGCAGCAATCCGCTTCCTCGCGCAGTGCCGGCACACTGACTGGCAGCGATGAGGATTCGCTGGCAGTTGCTGATGCACAGCGCATCATTCTGAACCAGGTACAGCCCATTGTCGCAACAGAAACTTTGGCGCTGAAGCTGGCGCTAGGCCGTGTACTGGCCGATGATCTTGTCTCTCCGATGAATGTTCCCGCAGCCGACAACTCGGCTATGGATGGCTACGCATTGCGCAGCATCGATCTGCAGGCAGCAAAACCGGGATCCACCGTGACGCTGAAGATTGCGGGTCATGCCTTCGCCGGCCATGCCTTTGATGGCAAGGTAAATGCTGGCCACTGCGTGCGCATCATGACGGGCGCGGTCATTCCGCAAGGTTGTGACGCCGTGCTGCCACAGGAGCTGGCACAGCAGCTGAATGACCATACCGTCGAATTGCCCGCGCAATCCGGGCAGCCTGGTCTGAACATCCGGCGCGCGGGTGAAGATCTGCTGCTGGGACAAGCCGCCCTCAAGCAAGGCCGGCTGCTGTCTCCTGCCGACCTGGGACTGATCGCCTCGCTGGGATTGGCCGAGGTGGTCGTCAAGCGCAAGCTGCGTGTTGCACATTTCTCGACCGGTGATGAGCTGCAGTCCGCTGGCCAGCCGCTCGACGAAGGCCATGTCTTTGACAGCAATCGCTACACGTTGCACGGCATGTTGGTACGCGCCGGATTCGAGCCGATCGACCTTGGGTTGGTGAAAGACGATCCAGCGGCTATTGAAGCGGCGTTGCTACAGGCCTGTGCGCAGGCCGACGCGGTGATCACCTCAGGCGGTGTATCCGCCGGAGATGCCGACTACACTCGCCAGATGATGGCGCGACTGGGCGATGTCGCCTTCTGGAAGATCGCGATGCGGCCGGGTCGGCCTCTGGCATTCGGAACGCTCGACGTGAATGGCAAGCGTGCAATACTGTTCGGACTGCCCGGTAATCCGGTC
This sequence comes from Pseudomonadota bacterium, assembly GCA_041174665.1. Classification (GTDB taxonomy): domain Bacteria; phylum Pseudomonadota; class Gammaproteobacteria; order Burkholderiales; family Burkholderiaceae_D; genus Pernthalerella. Next base: position 5,962 of record JBEDGK010000023.1, on the reverse strand, counting down.
GCCACGATGGTGAGCTTTTATTTTTTTGCGCGGCCTGCACTCTATGCATTGGCGGGCGCTCAGGCGCCTGAGCTGACGACAGTGCGGGCGATCAGCGAGGCCGACATACCCAAGAAACTCGGACGCACGGAATTTCAGCGCGGCCAACTGACCCGTTCCTCGTCAGGCGAACTTGGCGTGCGCACCACCGGTGCACAAGGATCGGGAATCCTCTCTTCCATGACTGAGGCGGATTGCATGATCATCCTGTCCAATGATCAAGACACGGTCCGCACAGGCGACATGGTCGATGTCGTGCTTTTCGATGGGCTGATCTGACTCCGCTCAGCTCTGCTGGTTCCTCATCCAATCTGCTGTACCAAAAAAAGCATTCAGCAGCAGATCCTGCTTCTCTTCCGGATACTCCAGTTCACGCATCGCCAGCAGCATGCAGGTCAGCCACTGATCACGCTCGACGGTACCGATAGCGAATGGCAAATGCCTGGCACGCAAAAACGGATGGCCATGCACTGGTGTGTACAGATCCGGGCCGCCAGACCAGCCCGACAAAAATAAATACAGCTTGTCGCGCGAACCATCGAGCGAAGGTGGATGCATTGCGCGCAGCGCGGCAAAGTCGGCTTCCAGATCCATTAGGTCATAAAAGCGATCTACCAATGTACGCAGCTTGTCTTTCCCACCGATCAGTTCATACAGCGTCGTTTGCAGATTTTCGTCAGGAGATTCTTGCATCAGGTTTTTCGTTGAGGGTCCGTGATCGTTCCAATGATAGCCGATGCGCGGCATCTGTTTGACGCAAGCCAAGCAGACGGCACTTATGAAAATCACAAGCTGTCCAAATCTTGCCTTTCAACGATGAGTATAAGCAAGCAATGGTAATGGTGTCGCCTCATTGCTGACCCCTACACGCACAGAAAAGCCACGACGAGCGATGCACGACCTCATCGAGAGACACTCACCCGAACTGGATTATGTGGTGCGTGTGATGGATGTGCTGATCATCTTCATTGGCGGTACATTGGCGGCGATGCTGCGCTTCTCAATGTATCCCGAGCAGCTCGCGCCCGTACATCAGATCGTGCTCTACGTCTGCTGTGCGATGTCTTTTGTGGTGCTGCCGCAGTTTGACTTGTATTCGTCCTGGCGCGGACGTTCATTGCGGCTCTTGGTGAGCAATACCTGCTTTGCGATGCTGATCATCATCGGCACCGGGATCATGCTGAGTTTTTTACTGCGGCAGATCGATGATCTGTCCCGGCTGTGGGTCGTGATCTGGTATCTGTTATCAGTCTGTGGTCTGCTGGGTTCGCGCATTCTGCTGCATATGGGTTTGTCGGGACTCCGCGAATTGGGCTTCAATCATAAACGCGTGATCATCATTGGCTACGGCGCCACAGGCCGCGAGATGCATCGTCGCGCACAACAGCAGTACTGGGCGGGTTATAGCGTGCGCGCGGTTCATGAGGCGGGTCAGCCTGATCCGCCGGCGCCGGGCATCGAACTGCTGCACGATCTGCAGCAACTGCCGCAAGCCATTTTGAAACACCATGCGCATGAGGTATGGATCACGCTGCCCTTATCCGAGTCAGCGCGGCTGCAACAACTGCAATACCTGCTACGAAACAGTCTGGTGGATATACGCTGGGTTCCAGACACGGCAGCGATGAGCATACTCAGCCAGCGCACGGTGGAATTTCTGGGGCTACCTGTCGTGGAACTGAATCGTCCGGCGAGTGCAGGAATGCCAGGACTGGCGAAAGAATTATTCGATCGCCTGTTTGCGTTGTGCGCGCTCGTGGTGCTGTCGCCGCTGCTGCTGACACTGGCCGCGTTGATCAAAGCGACATCCCCTGGGCCCGTTCTGTTTCATCAGCCTCGGCTTGGCCTCAATGGACGCATCTTTCATGTTTATAAGTTTCGGAGCATGAAGCTTCATCATGAGCATGGCGACCGAGTGACACAAGCCACCCGCGATGATCCGCGTATCACGCCCATCGGTCGCTTCATGCGACGAACCAGTCTGGACGAGCTACCGCAATTCTTCAATGTGCTGCTGGGCGACATGTCAGTAGTTGGACCACGTCCGCACGCCCTTTCACACAATGATTTGTACAAAGACAAACTGGTAATGTACATGCAGCGTCATCGCGTCAAGCCAGGCATCACCGGATGGGCGCAGATTCATGGCTTTCGCGGCGAAACAGACACGGAAGAAAAAATGGCGCGTCGCGTGGCCTTCGACCTTCACTACATACAGCACTGGTCCTTCTGGATGGATCTGAAGATCATCTTGTGGACCAGTTTCAAGGGATGGATACATACCAATGCCTACTGAGATAGCTCGGCGCAAGCTTGCCATCGTTGAACGCGAACCGCTGCCAGAAAACCTGTTCCGCAGCGTCGTCGCTCATGCGCCGCTGGTCGCCATCGATCTGGTCGTTCAAGATCGTCAGCGTCGCGTACTGCTCGGCTGGCGCCGCAACCCACCGGCACGAGGCTACTGGTTTGTCCCGGGCGGACGTGTGCGCAAGGACGAGACGCTCGCAGAGGCCTTTGCTCGCATCAGCGCTGCTGAACTGGGCGAGACATTTCAACTGGAGCACAGCATCTTCATGGGCATCTATCAGCATTTTTATTCGGAAAATTTTCGTGGCGAGGCGCATGCCTCGACGCACTACATCACACTGGCTCACAAGCTGCGCGCCCATGACACCTGTCTTCCACTGCCGGATGATCAGCACAGCCGCTACCGCTGGGCCAGTCGTACTGATATCGAATGTGACTTGCTCGTACACCCCTATGCGCGCGCCTATTTTCGAGGTTGAGGCATGTGCGGAGTGTCGTGCGGATCACGTATTGTGCCTGTCGTGTTCAGCAGCGCCTCAGGGGTGCATGATTTCACGCTGTCGGATATCGACAGAAGGCATTGATGCGGCTCAGGCGAATCCCCTTGTTCTGTCTTGCGGTGTTATTTTTGTCGATGGTGGCGATCGGTTCCTTGCCGGGAGAAGCGCATGTACTGTCGTCGCGCTTCGGCGATAAAGCACTGCACTCTGCTGCTTATGCGCTGATCAGTGTGCTGGCCAACTTGTCACTGATCGTCTCGCGCAATACACGCGCCGTCTCCAGCGTGATTCTGGTCGGCTGTCTGGGCCTGCTAGATGAAAGTATCCAGCGCCTTCTGCCTTACCGCAATGCTTCGCTGAGCGACTGGTGTTTTGATATGGCGGCTGCGATTGTAGTCGCCTCATTTTTCTGGCTACTTGAATTCAGTACTGCCAGAACCACTCACCCTGAGACTTCTCATGAGAAAAAAAATCAGCAAGGCCGTATTTCCTGTTGCAGGACTTGGCACACGCTTTCTTCCAGCCACCAAGGCCAGCCCGAAAGAGATGCTGCCCATCGTGGACAAGCCACTGATCCAGTATGCGGTGGAGGAAGCGGTTGCGGCAGGTATCAGCGAAATGATCTTCGTTACCGGCCGTAACAAGCGGGCGATCGAGGATCATTTCGATAAAGCCTATGAGCTTGAAGCCGAACTGGCGGCGCGCCAGAAGAACGACCTGCTGGCACAGATTGGCCAAATCAAGCCGGACCATGTGCAATGCTTTTATGTTCGTCAGGCCGAAGCATTGGGTCTCGGACATGCGGTGCTGTGTGCCGAGCGGCTGGTGAGGGATGAGCCCTTTGCCGTTATCCTGGCCGATGATCTGCTGCAGGCAGAGGTGCCCGTCATGCGTCAAATGACCGAGATGTATGGCCACTACGGTTGCAGCATCATCGGCGTGGAAGCAATACGACCAGAGCAAAGTAACGCCTACGGCGTGATTCGCGGGACCCCTGTCGCTGAGCGGCTGCTCAAGCTCGAGGCAATCGTCGAGAAGCCTTTGCCAGCGAATGCGCCATCGAACATGGGCGTGGTAGGCCGCTACCTGCTTACTCCATCGATCTTCCGCCATTTGCATGCATTGCAACCTGGCGCCGGCGGCGAACTGCAGCTGACCGACGCTATTGCGGCATTACTGACCAGCGAAGCGGTGCTCTCCTACCAGTTCGATGGCAAGCGCCATGACTGTGGCACCAAACAAGGCTACTTGGAAGCGACGGTAACACTCGCGCTGCGGCACCCGGAAGTAGCTGATGAATTCCGCCGCTTCCTGCGATCCCTGCCGCCGGGCGATCAGGCGCCTGATGCAAATCTCTCTGCCCCCGCGAGCCTGGCAGGTGCGGCGGCGGTGCTGGGATGATGAACGAATCCATTCTCGTCACCGGTGCCACTGGCTACATCGGCTCGCATACCTGTGTGTGTCTGCTGAAAGCCGGATGGCGTGTCATCGCGATGGACAATCTCTGCAACAGTTCGCCACGCGTGGTTCTGCGCATACAGGAGATTTGCGGTCGCCCCATGCCTTTTCATCCGCTGGATGTGCGTGACCACGTTGCAGTATCTCGACTGATACAACAGGAAAATATAAGTGCTGTCATTCATTTCGCTGGACTGAAAGCGGTGGGCGAATCGGTGACACGTCCTCTGGATTACTTCGACAATAATGTGGCAGGCAGCATCACCCTGTTGCGAGCGCTGCATCAGCAAGGGGTGCGCAAACTGGTGTTCAGCTCATCCGCCACCGTCTACGGTGACCCATCGCAGGTACCGGTCACCGAGACAGCCCCGCTGTCTGCTGCCAATCCGTATGGGCGCACGAAGCTCATGGTGGAGCAGATACTCGACGACATGAGCGATTCCGATCCGGAATGGCGTATCGCTACCCTTCGCTATTTCAACCCCGCTGGCGCGCATGAGAGCGGCCTGCTTGGCGAAGCCCCGCGCGGCGTGCCAAACAACCTGATGCCTTTTGTCGCACAAGTGGCCGTAGGCCGGCTGCCCTGCGTGCAGGTACACGGCGACGACTATCCAACCCCCGATGGCACGGGTATTCGTGACTACATCCATGTGATGGATCTTGCGCGCGGACATCTTGCCGCGCTGGAGCGCTTGTTCTCGAACCCCGGTCGCTTCACCGTCAATCTGGGCACCGGTCAAGGCGTGAGCGTTCTGGAGGCGGTCGCAGCTTTCGAGAGGGCCTGCGGTAAATCTCTGCCTCTGCGTGTTGGCCCGCGCCGTCCCGGCGACATCGCTGCGTGCTATGCATCGGCACAACGCGCCAGAGAGCTGCTCGGCTGGAAAGCTGAGCGTAGCTTTGAGCAAATGTGCGCCGACCACTGGCGTTGGCAGTGCCAGAACCCCGCTGGCTATTGATGGTAACGACATCGGCATGACGAGACTCGCTCTGCGCCTGACACAACACAAGCTGCTGCGACAGGCCATACCGACAATAGCGGTCTGATTCCCTCTGCGAGATCTGATGAACCACTCTCCGATTGCAAATACTGAAGGTCGAGTCGCACTGATCACGGGTGTGACCGGCCAGGATGGCGCCTACTTGTCAGAGCTTCTGCTGGGCAAGGGCTACCAGGTACATGGGATCAAGCGCCGCAGCTCATTGCTCAACACCTCGCGCATTGATCATCTCTATCAGGATCCGCACGAGTCGCGCCGTCGTTTCGTGCTGCATCATGGTGACATGACAGATACCGCATCGCTCATCCGGGTGATGCAACAAGTCAAGCCTGATGAGGTCTACAACCTCGCTGCACAGAGTCATGTCGCGGTAAGCTTCGAAGAACCGGAATACACGGCGAACTCCGACGGCATAGGCACGCTTCGGCTGCTGGAAGCGATACGTATCCTCGGACTGGAAAAGACGACGCGTTTTTATCAGGCCTCGACCTCTGAACTTTACGGCAAGGTACAGGAAACGCCGCAGCGCGAGAGCACACCCTTCTATCCGCGTAGCCCTTATGCAGCGGCCAAACTGTACGCGTACTGGATCACGGTGAACTATCGCGAGGCTTACGGCATGTACGCTTGCAACGGCATTCTCTTCAATCATGAATCGCC
>JBEDGK010000022.1:0-5504 GCA_041174665.1 Pseudomonadota bacterium | reverse complement strand
AGGGCTCGCGCTGCTGAACACAGAGGCTAGCGTGCTATTTGACGGCGCTGCGCAACCACTGATCGATGCGGATGAAAAATCGGCATGCATGGGAGCGACCCTGCTCGGCGTACGCGATGCGGATGCGGCGGTAGAGGTGCATCGTCATGAAGTGTTCGGCCCCGTGTCTTCGCTGATCGGCTACAAGGATGCCTTGCATGCCGTCGATATCGCGCATCGTGGTCTGGGTTCGTTAGTCGCATCGATCTACAGCGCTGATTTGCAGTGGATGGCGAGCACCGCCGAAGCGCTCGCCTCGTCGCATGGCCGCGTGCATGTTGTCAGCCCAGAGGTCGCCAAAACGCATACCGGCCATGGCAATGTGATGCCAGGGTCGATCCATGGCGGCCCGGGACGCGCCGGCGGCGGGGAAGAGCTCGGCGGCTTGCGCGCTCTCGCCTTCTATCATCGCAAGAGTGCGATACAGGCACCGACGAATGTACTGGAACTGATGGGACAGCGCAGTACAGAACTCAAAGTGTGAGTGGACGGGCGAAGGAGGCAACAGATGCACACCAGGCACGGGGCTCCGCCTGAGCGTTTCAATTTTGCTCGCCACCTGCTGGCGCTGAACTCAGGTCGCGCCAACAAACTGGCCTATCGCGATGATCAGCGCGAGATTAACTATGGCGAGCTCGATCTGAGTGCGAGGCGCTGCGCCGCCGGTTTATTGCGACGCGGCCTGCACGCCGAGCAACGCATCTTGCTGGTGATGCAGGACACGGTGGACATGCCAGTGGCTTTTCTGGGGGCGCTGTTCGCTGGTATCGTCCCTGTGCCGGTGAACACCCTGCTGCCGGCGGATAACTATGCCTACATGCTCAGACACAGCGATGCCAAGCTGATCATCGTCTCTGCAGCTCTGCTTCCGGTCATCAAAGATGCGCTCGCCCAAGCACGATTGCATGTGCCTGTCGTCGTCGCTGGTGACGACAACGCCGAGCACAGTTTCAGCGCGCTGCTTGACACCGAGCCTTTGCCAGAGGATGGGCATGCGGATACCCATGCTGATCAGTTTGCTTTCTGGCTGTACTCTAGCGGCTCGACCGGCCAGCCCAAGGGTACTGTGCATTCGCATGCCAATCTCTACTGGACTGCGGAACTGTATGGCAAACCCGTGCTGGGTTTACGCGAAGACGATCTGGTGTTTTCTGCTGCAAAACTGTTCTTCGCCTATGGCCTGGGCAATGCACTGACCTTCCCTTTGTCGGTGGGCGCATCGGTGTTGCTGATGGCTGAACGCCCGACACCAGCGGCTGTGTTCCAGCGCCTAACCAAGCACCAGCCCACGGTTTTTTATGGCGTACCAACGCTGTACGTTGCGATGCTGGCTTCTCCAGAGTTTCCCGCCCGCGCTCAGCTGAGCCTGAGAGTCTGCGCCTCAGCAGGCGAAGCGCTGCCGAAAGACGTCGGCGAAAAATTCAGCGCGATTGCAGGTTGCGACATACTCGATGGTTTGGGCTCTACCGAGATGCTGCACATTTTCCTCTCCAATCACGCCGGCAAGGTGAAATATGGCACCACCGGAACGCCGGTGGCAGGCTATCAGGTTGAGCTGCGCGGTGAGCAAGGGCATCCGGTGCGAACCGGCGATGTCGGCGATCTGTACATCAAAGGTCCGAGCTCGGCACACCTTTACTGGGCGCAGCGTGATAAAAGCATCACCACCTTTCAGGGCGACTGGGTCAAAAGCGGCGACAAGTATTCGATGGATGCCGACGGCTATTACATTTATGCCGGTCGCAGCGATGACATGCTGAAGGTCAGCGGCCAGTATGTGTCTCCGATCGAGGTGGAATCCGCGCTGATGGGGCATGAGTCCGTACTCGAATGCGCCGTCGTCGGCAAACCGGACGACAAAGGATTGATCAAGACCATTGCCTATGTCGTCTTGCGCGACCCCTCTCAACAAGCCCAGCACATTGAAGCGGAGCTGAAAGCCTACGTAAAAACTCGCCTTGCGCCACACAAATATCCGCGCGAAATCATCTTCGTCCTTGACTTGCCAAAAACTGCGACAGGCAAGATACAGCGGTTCAGACTGCGAGAGCTGTAGTGCAACTCCCGATCGACTGGCGCGGACGAGAGATTCACATCGAGTATCAATGGATCGGTGAGACCGATGCTGACACGCCGGTCATGGTCTTTCTGCATGAAGGTCTCGGCTCGGTAGCGCTTTGGAAAACGTTTCCGGATCAGCTGTGCCGCCAGCTGAAGATGCGGGGTATGGTGTACTCACGCCCGGGCTACGGACGATCAACCCCGCGTGACAAGGATGAGCGCTGGGATACTGATTTCATGCACCGCCAGGCTTTCGAAGTATTGCCTGCGCTGCTGTCGCAACTGAACATCGACCAGCCCTGGTTGTTCGGGCATAGTGACGGCGGCTCGATCAGTCTGTTGTATGCGTCGCGATATTCCGAGCGCTGCGCTGGTCTGATCGTCGTCGCGCCGCACATCATGGTCGAAGAGATCAGCATCACCAGCATACATATCGCGCGCGACGCCTATCTGCATCAGGGACTACGCGAGCGGCTCGCCCGCTACCACGACGATGTGGATTCTGCTTTCTTCGGATGGAACGATATCTGGCTGTCGCCGGCATTTCGCGATTGGTCGATTGAAGCCGATCTGGAGAGCATTCGCTGCCCGGTGCTCGCGGTGCAGGGCGAGAACGACGAATACGGCACGATGGAACAGATGTATTGCATCCAGCGCATGCTTCCCGATGCGGTCGTCCTGCCTGTTACTCACTGCGGACATTCACCACACCGAGACCAGCCGCAGCTTCTCACGGAAGCGGTCGCGCAGTTCGTGACGGCACACCGAGCTACCTGCTGAACGACCCCTTGCCGCTGGCAACGACGCGTTGCAACAGTGGCGATGCCCGGTATCGATCCTCGCCATATTCATCGCTCATGTTCTGCAATACCCGCAGCAGCTTGTCCAGGCCAATACGCTCAGCCCATGCCAGCGGACCCAGCGGATAGTTGACACCCTTTTGCATCGCCAGATCAGCATCGTCAGCGCTGCACACGCCCTGATTCACTACATCAGCAGCTTCATTTGCCAGCATCGCGACCGTGCGCATCACCGCCAGACCGGGCACATCCCGCAAGACGCTTACCCGATAGCCTGCAGCCTGTAGCACGCCGGCAATCGCATCGCGCGCACCATCCGAGCATTGATCGGCGGCGGCTATCGCCACCCGTGTCGCCCTCTCAAAGTCAAGCGCAAGATCGATCAGTACCGTATCCGGCTTGCCATGCTCTGCAGCTCGCATCGTCGCACTCCGACCATCGGTCAGATACAGCGATGCGCCATTCACGGTAAGTAAAGGCGCGTCCGCCATGCCGGACTCTGTCAGACCGAACGCTTTGCCCGCAGCGCCCAGGCGAGCGGCGATAGTGCTGCCAATGACTGAGCCGTTATTCAGCACGGGTTTGCCGGGATAGCTGCAATCGGGCAGCTGTTGCGGAGAAGGTGGCTGTGCTCCCTCACCATACATGTAGAAGCCGCGCCCGGATTTACGACCAAGGAAACCGGCGTTCAGTAACTCTTTTTGAATGATGGATGGCGTGAAGCGCGGATCCTGGTAGTACGCATCAAACACGGATTGCGTGACTGCATAATTCACGTCATGCCCGATCAGATCCATCAGTTCGAACGGCCCCATCCGAAAGCCTCCTGCTTCCCGCATCACGACATCCAGCGTGGCAGGATCAGCGGCTTGCTCCAGCAGCAAACGCAAGCCCTCCGCATAAAAAGGCCGCGCGACCCGGTTCACAATGAATCCCGGCGTCGAAGTGGCTCGTACCGGCAGCTTGCCCCAGGCGGATGCGGTAGCAACGATGCGGTCGACCACCGATGCCGACGTTGCCAACCCACTGATGACTTCCACCAAGTGCATCAGCGGCACCGGATTGAAGAAATGCATGCCGACCAACCGCTGTGGATGCACAAGCTTTGCACCGATCGCGGTAATCGAGATCGATGAGGTATTAGTTGCCAAGATACACGTATCACTGACAATCTTCTCCAGTGATAAGAACAACTGCTGCTTGGCTTCGAGCTGCTCGACAATGGCCTCGACCACCAGCGCAGCATCACGGCATTCCTGTAGTGAGTTTGCCGCGCTCAGATTAGCGAACGACCTCGCGGCCTGATCGGGACTCATGCGGCCCTTGTCGACCAGCGACGCATACACTTTGCGCAAGGACTCGCAGGCAGCGGCTGCAGCGCCTTCGCGCGTGTCGAACAGCACGACGCGATGACCGGCAGCCGCAGCAAGCTGCGCGATCCCGGTGCCCATGGCGCCTGCGCCAACCACACCGATCACCCCGCTGGGAGGTATTGCTGAGGACATGCTTTTTCCTTGTACGTGCAGACAAGCCGCTCAAGATACCAGTTTTTTCAGCGCTCACACGACACCTTTGTCGGATGAACAGGCTGGCTGTACTACAATCACGCAGCCCTGTTTATCAGGGCGCTTAGCGCACATCAGACATCTTTTTTTTTCTGCGTGTGCTTGCCTGTTTTGAAACCTACCCGAAACCACCGACACCCCGAGGGGAGACTATGAGAACCATGCTTGCCAAGCACCTGTGCGGTTTGCTGATGCTACTACCAGCCGCCATCGTATCGGCACAGACGATCACGCTGAAAGTGCACCACTTCCTGCCACCCGGTTCGACGGCGCACAAGAATTTCATGGTGCCCTGGTGCGAGAAGATCGCGAAAGAATCCGCTGGCAAGCTCAAGTGCCAGATCTATCCCTCGATGCAGATGGGCGGCTCGCCACAACAATTGTTCGATCAGGCCAAGGATGGCGTAGCCGACATCATCTGGACTGTGCCCAGCTATCAGGCGGGCCGCTTCCCGGTGACCGAAGCCTTCGAGCTGCCTTTCATGGTGCGCGACTCCGAGCGCGCCAGCCGCGGCCTATGGCATTACGCGATGAAAAACGCAACCGCCGAATACAAAGGCGTGAAGCCGATTCTGTTCCATCTGCACGATGGCTCGCTGCTGCACACCGTGAAAAAACAGGTCAAGACATTGGAGGACTTCAAGGGCCTGAAGATACGCGCCCCTAATCGTCAGTCATCGAAGATGGTCGCCGCGCTCGGTGCAACACCCGTACCGATGCCGCTGCCACAAGCCGCCGAGGCATTGTCCAAGGGGGTCATCGATGGCGCGATCATTCCCTGGGAAGTCATTCCCTCGATGAAATTCGAAGAGATCACCAAGTTCCATACGGATGCCGGTGCGGGTGAGGCGCAGATCTCCAATACCGCCTTCATCTTCGCGATGAATCAGGCAAAATATGACAGCCTGCCCCCCGAACTGAAGAAAGTCATTGATGCCAACAGCGGCCCTGAGCCATCGGCCTGGGTCGGCAAAGTCTTTGTCGAGGACATCATCCCTGGAAAAAAATCTGCCGAGGTCAGGAAGAACACGTTCTACTC
>JBEDGK010000021.1:0-11461 GCA_041174665.1 Pseudomonadota bacterium | reverse complement strand
TCATCATCTGCGAGCAGGCGATCTCGCTGCCGTTCCACCCTATGCAGCGCCGCTGCTTCGGCCTTGGATGCGCCGCGCCAGCTGTCCACAACCTGTTGTATCGCGGCGACTTCGGCATCAGAGAGCGTGCGCATTTTCTTGCCGACATACTGCAACTGCCGCCGACGGCCCTCATGGCTGCTGATCTGCTGACATTCGAGAATAGCCTCCAGCACATCCTCGGGCATGGGTACTTTGCGCACGCGGTCGCGGGGCGCATCCACGAGGACCTGTCCCAGTTTTTGCAGGGCGGTCATCTCGCGCTTGAGCTGAGACTTTGAGGGGCGATCGTACGGCTGCTCGAATTCGCTGGACTGGAACCCGACCGAGCCGCGGTTGGCGTTAGGCATATTAAGCGGCCTATGTCATTCGTAAACGGCTGCTATGATACCTGCTTTGACTACCTTCCCGTAAAACCCGCCATGGACAAAGCTATTTTCACTTACAGCCAGGATCAGCTGAAACAAATCGCCAGCGATATGCTGCGCTTCGCCAGAGACAAGGGCGCGTCGGATGCTGTGGTCGAGATCAGCGAGGGTCAGGGGCTGTCGGTTACGGTTCGCAAAGGCAAGGTCGAGACCATTGAGCAGAACAAAGACAAGGGTATTGGCGTCACGGTATTCTTGGGTGAGGGCAAAGCCATTCGGCGCGGAAACGCAAGTACGTCGGATTTCTCGGCGAAGGCGCTCAAGGACACGGTAGACGCTGCTTACAATATCGCTCGCTTTACCGCTGAAGATCCTGCGGCAGGTCTGCCCGATGAAGAAGTATTGGAGAGAGCGCCGCGTGATCTCGAACTGTTCCATCCATGGCTACTGTCTGCAGAAGATGCGGTCGAGCTGGCGATACGCGGTGAATCGGCCGCATTCGCAGTGGACAAGCGCATCACCAACAGTGATGGCGCGAATACCTATGCTCAGCAGTCCCATTTCGTGCTGGCGAATTCACGCGGTTTTATTGGCGGTTACCCCTACTCGCGCCACTCATTGTCGGTGTCGCCCATCGCAGGACGCGGCAACAATATGCAGCGCGACGGCTGGTATTCCTCCGAACGTCATCCCAAGAAATTAGCCGACCCCGAGGCTATCGGTCGTTACGCGGCCGAGCGTGCGTTGTCACGTCTTCATGCTCGAAAGCTCGATACACGCAAATGTCCGGTGCTGTTCGAGGCGCCGCTCGCTGCCGGACTGCTGGGCTCGTTTGTGCAGGCAGTCTCTGGCGGAGCGCTGTACCGCAAATCGACTTTCCTGACAGACTCGCTCGGTACGGAGGTCTTTGGATCAGACATTCATATTGTGGAGGACCCGCATCAGCCCGGCGGTGTCGGTTCGGCGCCGTTCGATGAGGAAGGCGTGCGCACGCAGCGTCGTGAGGTCGTTCGTCATGGGGTGTTGCAAGGATATTTCCTGTCGACCTATTCGGCCCGCAAGCTCGGCATGCAGACGACCGGTAATGCGGGTGGCTCGCACAACCTCACGATTACCTCGACACGCACCCAGCCCTCGGATGATTTTCGCGGGCTGCTGAAGAAAATGGGCTCAGGACTTCTCGTTACCGAACTGATGGGGCAGGGCGTCAATTACGTAACGGGTGATTACTCGCGCGGTGCCTCCGGATATTGGGTTGAGAACGGTGTGATTCAATATCCGGTCGAAGAAATCACGATCGCCGGTAACTTGCGCGACATGTTCAAGAATATTGCTGCGATAGGTAACGATCTCTTGATACGGGGTACCAAGCAGACAGGATCCATATTGATCAGTAACATGACTGTCGCAGGCTCTTGATCAATTGAATCGTGATCAATGTTCCAGCCGCCGCCCGTGAATCCGAGAGGATTCCGGGCTTTGTTTTTGGCTAAATTGATCGTGCGCAGCTATCTTGATAGGTCGTGCAGAGGTCTAGTTCTCCGGGTCAAGCCCGTTGGGGTTATAAAATCTTTGTGCCGAAGAGCCTCCCGATTTTGAATGACGCGCGACTGCAACGTCCATTTCCCAAGAAAAATTATTGCGGTTTCCATAGGAAATTTTGCTTTATAAGTCAGAAATGTTTCAGTTAGTGCGCGCAAACAACATTGCGCAAGCATCTCTCCGTGAGCTATTGCCGACGCCGAAAGTAGCCTCCTAAAATTGGCAAGTTTTTAAGAGCGGTGGTACAGGCCTGCGCGGATTCCCTCACAGCGGATCCGTGCTTCAACATCACAATCACAAGGGAGACTTCATCATGCAACGTCGAGACTTTATCAAGAGTGCTGCCGCCGGTGTCGCCGCCGGTGCCATTGCAGCACCTGCTATCGCGCAATCCAATCCAACGATTAACTGGAGACTGGCATCAAGCTTTCCGAAATCGCTCGATACCATTTTTGGTGCCGCAGAAATTTTCACCAAACGTGTGTCGCAGCTCACTCAGGGTAAATTCAATATTCGTACTTTTCCCGGGGGGGAGATTGTTCCTGCATTGCAGGTACTTGATGCCGTGCAGGCGGGTACGGTAGAGATTGGTCATTCTGCCTCGTACTACTACTTTGGCAAGGATCCGACCTTTGCATTTGATACAGCCATTCCCTTTGGGCTCACCTCACGTCAGCAAACTGCATGGATGGAACAGGGCGGAGGCAAGCAGCTGTTGCGTGATTTTTTTCGCGAATATGGTGTAATCAATTTGCTGGGTGGAAATACGGGTTGTCAGATGGGTGGCTGGTTCCGACGTGAGGTGAATACGCCCAAGGATTTATCTGGTCTGAAGATGCGCGTTGGTGGTTTTGCTGGTCGGGTAATGCAGAGGCTGGGTGTGGTTCCTCAGCAGATTGCCGGCGGCGATATATACCCCGCGCTAGAAAAGGGCACGATCGATGCCGCCGAATGGATAGGGCCGTATGACGACGAAAAGCTGGGATTCAATCGTGTCGCACCTAATTACTATTCGCCCGGCTGGTGGGAGGCTGGCGCGCAGTTATCTTTTTACGTTAGCGCGAAGGATTGGGACAAGCTTCCCAAGGATTACCGGGCTGCGCTAGAGGTGGCTTCGTACGAGGCGCATGTGACCATGCAAGCGATGTATGATGCGCGAAATCCGACTGCGCTGGCACGCTTGCTGAAAGAAGGGGTCAAGCTGCGTTACTTCTCCAAGACTATTTTGGATGCCTGCTACAAAGCAGCACAAGAAGTTTTTGACGAAGAATCACAGAAGAATCCGCATTTCAAAAAGGTCTTCGAGCCATGGCAGCGTTTCCAGCGTGACCAGAATCAATGGTCGATGGTTGCAGAAAATCAGATACAGAGTTACTTGATTGGCAAAAGTAGATAAGCCGCACCACAGACTGCGAGATTTTTCTTAGTCATTACTCTCAACCGCTGCTTCGGCAGCGGTTTTTCATTGGAATCGTTGGTATTAAACATAAAAAAAGCCAGACCGAGATCTGGCTTTTTTGTAGGTGGCATACGGTTTACTTTTTATCGGGATCGCCCATGTCGAGCTTCAGACCCGAGCTTCCTTCCTTGTCATCGTCGAGATTGAAATCGACTTTCATGTCGCTGCCGGCATCCGCATCACCAGAAGGCATCTGAATGTTCAGTTCGATCTGCTCTTTCATGTCGGTTTTGTTACCGACCGAGATGATCGAGGGGAAAGCGATGATCATCGCAACCATTAGCAGCTGCAGGACTACAAAGGGCACTGCTCCCCAGTAGATCTCACTGGTCTTCACTTCTTTCGGCGCGACCGAGCGCAGGAAGAACAGCGCAAAGCCGAAAGGAGGGTGCATGAATGACGTCTGCATGTTCACCGACAGCAGTACGCCGAACCAGATCAGGTCGATGCCCAGCTTGTCAGCCACTGGGCCCACCAGCGGCACCAGGATGAACGCCAGCTCGAAGAAATCGAGGAAGAAAGCCAGACCAAAGAACAGTAGGTTCACCACGACCAGGAAGCCTGCGGTACCGCCTGGCAGCGATGTCAGCAGATGCTCAACCCACAGATCACCATTAATACCCCGGAATACCAGTGAGAAAACGCTGGATCCTATCAGTATGAACAGCACAAAGCAGGCGAGGCGTGAGGTCGAGTTCATCGCTTGCTTCAGCAGGTCGCCGCTCAGACGCCGGTTGGCGAACGCAAGGATCATGGCACCCAGTGCACCCATGCCACCGCCCTCGGTAGGCGTGGCAATGCCCACGAAGATCGTGCCCAGTACGAGGAAGATGAGCGCCAGCGGCGGTACCAGTACCAGCACAACTTTTTCCGCCATCATCGACAACAGACCGAGCTTCAGCTTCTTGTTGGCCAGGGCAATGCTGTACGTCAGCACCACACCGACCACACCAGCATACACTGCGATCTCGTCAGCCGCGAGCTTGGTAGTCGCTGCCAAGTGGAGTTTGCCGAAAGCTAAAGCAACACCGATGCCAATAGAAAGCAGCACGAGCAAAGAGGGTATGCCGCTCGAACCATCTGCTTCGCGCAGATTCCGCGCCTCGGGCGGTAATGCCGGTAGCGCGGTCGGCCTGATCATCGACATGACCATGATGTAGCCGGCATACATCGCCGTCAATGCGAGACCAGGCAAGAATGCGGCCTGGTACATATCGCCTACTGAGCGCCCCAGCTGATCGGCCATCACAATCAGCACCAACGAGGGCGGGATGATCTGCGCGAGCGTACCAGATGCTGCGATAACGCCAGAGGCAATCTTGCGGTCATAGCCATAACGCAGCATGACCGGCAGCGAGATGAGTCCCATCGAGATCACCGACGCGGCAACCACGCCGGTCGTTGCCGCCAGCAGCGCACCGACGAAAATCACTGCATAGGCGATACCGCCGCGCATCGGGCCGAACAGCTGCCCTATCGTATCCAGCAAGTCCTCCGCCATGCCGGAGCGTTCGAGGATCAGGCCCATGAAGGTAAAGAAAGGAATTGCCAGCAGCGTGTCATTGGCCATGATGCCGAACAGGCGGTTTGGCAGCGCCTGGAGGAGCTCTGGCTTCAGAAGACCGACTTCTATGCCGATGAGGCCGAACAGCAGCCCATTGGCCGCCAGCGAAAACGCCACCGGGAAGCCGGACAGCAGGAAAACAATCAGGGTGGCGAACATGACCGGGGCCATGTTCGCAATCAGGAATTCAATCATTTTGGCGCCTCAGTCCGTTCAGTTGATCTGCTTCGCGGCTTTGATCGCCGCGATCTCTTCCGCAGGCGAGGGCGCCTGTTTTTCAAATTCGCTGGCATCGACCAGTCCTTGCAAGTAGCCGATGCGCTTGATCAGTTCGGATATGCCTTGCAGTGTGAGCAGCAGAAAGCCGATTGGTATCAGCACCTTCGCGGGCCACAGAATCAAGCCGCCGGCGTTGCTGGATACCTCTTGATTACGTACCGACTCCATAGCGAAGGGTACTGCGAAGTACAGTATCAGCAGCGTGGCAGGCAGCAGGAAGAAAATGAAACCAAACACATCAACCCATACCTGCGTGCGCTTGGAGAACCGGCCTACGATGACATCGATGCGCACGTGTTCATTTCGCTTGAGTGTGTACGCAGAGGCCAGAAGGAAGATAGCACCGAACAGGTACCACTGGATTTCCAGCCATGCATTCGAGCTGGTATTGATTGCATAACGAACGATTGCATTGCCGCTGCAGATCAGCACAGCCGCCAGCAATGCCCAGCTAATGGCGGTGCCGATCTTTTCGTTCATCGTGTCGATGAACCGGGAGAAGGACAATAAGGATGACATGGTCGGTTTTCTTTCGCGAAAATTGTTGACGCTGGGGAGGCATCCGGTTGCAGAAAACCGCTGGCAGAATGCGCGGGTGCTCGGTAGCGGGTATTTGGTACACCATACTCGGTACGCAGGCATTGCCAGTGTTAGTCTTGCCTCTGGCGCAGGCCCCTCGCGGACGATGCGCTCAGAAATGATCAGCGTCTCCCCAGTTCTTTTTTCTGCCGGATTTCGCCACCGCCAGTACTTCACCCTGGCAGGCCCCGGGTGGAATGGTGGCAAGCGTGACGACAATGTAGCCGCTGCTGCGATTGCTTTGTTATGTTGCTCTGCAACAGCAGTGCAACGGCTTTACCGATCTCTTTTTTTTGCTACTGAGTAGACGTTTTATCACAACATTGCCCGAATAAAAATGCACCCGAGCCTCCACTGTGGTGGCGGTGCATGGTTTTGTCAGGTTATGTTCAGGCAGAGGTCAATTTAGCCGCAAACGTGCGCTTTTTATTGCCGCTGTGACCTGGTTGGGCGCGGTGCCGCCAAGATGATTTCGGGCAGAGACCGAACCTTCGAGCGTCAGCACTGAGTAAACATCCTCATCAATCAGAGGTGAGAATTCCCGCAGCGCAGCGATGGGCAATTCGCTCAGATCGCAGGATTTTTGTTCGCAGGTTCGAACGGCCATGGCGACTGCTTCGTGAGCGTCGCGGAATGGCAGACCCTTCTTCACCAGATAATCTGCGAGATCAGTCGCCGTTGCATAGCCTTGTAGGGACGCCGCGCGCATGGGCTCGGCTTTCACACTGATGCCGCCCACCATTTCGGCAAAGATACGCAGCGTATCGATCAGGGTGTCGACGGTATCGAACAACGGTTCTTTGTCTTCTTGGTTGTCTTTGTTGTAGGCAAGTGGCTGGCCTTTCATCAGGGTCAGCAGCGCCATCAGATGGCCATTTACACGCCCGGTCTTGCCACGCGCAAGCTCTGGCACGTCAGGATTTTTTTTCTGCGGCATGATCGAAGAACCTGTACAAAACCGATCAGCAATGTCGATGAAGCCGAGGCGCGGGCTCATCCAGATAACCAGTTCTTCCGACAATCGCGAGACATGCGTCATGACCAGAGCACCGGCGGCGCAGAATTCGATCGCAAAATCCCGATCCGAGACGGCATCCAGCGAGTTCAGGCACACCTCATCAAAGCCCAGGGTATTTGCCACGCGTTGGCGGTCAATTGGAAAAGTGGTGCCCGCGAGCGCGGCAGAGCCCAGCGGCAAACGATTGACGCGCTTGCGGCAGTCCTGCATACGCTCGGTATCGCGATTGAACATCTCCACATAGGCAAGCATGTGATGGCCAAAGGTGACTGGTTGCGCGACCTGCATGTGCGTGAATCCCGGCAGTATGGTGTCTGCGTGCTTTTCTGCCAGGTCGAGCAGTGCCAGTTGCAACTGCTTCAGCAAGCCGACGATATCGTCGATCGCCGAGCGCAGATACAGGCGGATGTCGGTCGCGACCTGATCATTGCGTGAGCGGCCGGTATGAAGCCGCTTGCCGGCATCACCCACTAGTTCAGTCAGACGCTTCTCGATATTGAGGTGAACATCTTCCAGATCGAGCAGCCACTCGAATTTGCCGGTGGCGATCTCGGATCGAATCTGCGACATGCCACGCTGGATATCGTCATAGTCTTGCGCGCTGATGATTTTCTGGTTCGCGAGCATCTCGGCGTGGGCGAGTGAGCCCAGGATATCGACTTCAGCAAGACGATAATCGAAGTACACAGAGGCGGTGTAGCGCTTCACAAGGTCGGAAACGGGCTCTGAGAAGCGCGCGGACCAGGCCTCATTTTTTTTGGAAAATTGGTCTGACATGATGGTCGGGTAGACGGTAACTGGGTGCGATTATAGAGGAAGCAGATATTTATCTCTCTGGTGCCGACTAGCACATGGCGTTGCGGAGGGCGTGGTCGAGAGGGATCCCATCTTTCGCTGGGAAGATGTTTTTAGCTGAGGAGGCTTTACACCGACATTCAAGCCGAAGCCGGGGCCTCCGGACTTAGAAAACCTTTGGTCCGGGCTTCTCGAACGAGAATGCTGTCGATCAGCCAGTATTCCTGAGTCCCGCTGCAATACCATTGATCGACAAATGGATGCCGCGATGTACGCGAATATCGGTCTCGCGTCCTTGCTCTTTCCAGCTGCGATGGCGCTTGATCAGTTCGACCTGCAGGTGATTCAGCGGGTCAAGATAGGCGAAACGGTTTTTGATAGAGCGTGCCAGCGTTGGGTTGTTGGCCAGCCGCTCTTTCGAACCCGTGATCATCGACAGGCATTCAGCGCTTAACTCCAGCTCAGCGGTGATACGCTTGAAAATTGCATTGCGCAGCTTCTTGTCAGCCACCAAGCCGGAATACCGCGATGCCACGGCAAGGTCGGTCTTGGATAACACCATGTCCATGTTGGATAACAGCGTCGAGAAAAACGGCCAGTCGCGGAACATCGTTTTCAAGGTCGCTAGTTTTTTCGCTCTCGCGGCACTGCTGTCATCGGATAGCCAAGCTTCTACCGCACTGCCAAAACCGTACCAGCCCGGCAGCAGCAGCCGGCACTGTCCCCATGAGAAGCCCCAGGGAATGGCGCGCAGATCTTCAATGCGACGGGTCGATTTGCGCGACGCAGGACGCGAGCCGATGTTCAGTTCGGCGATCTCGGAGATGGGTGTGGCTGAGAAAAAATAATCCGTGAAACCGGGTGTTTCATAGACCAGATCGCGATACGCGCGATAGGCGTGACTTGACAGCGAATCCATCACTTGCTCGAACCCCTCACGCTGCTGTGCCCGCTTGCCGTCCGTTTGCAGCGGCGTCAGGCTGGCCTCGATCACGGCAGCTACGACCAGTTCAAGGTTGCGGCGACCGATTTCCGGGTTGGAGAATTTGGAGGCGATGATTTCTCCCTGTTCGGTCAGTCGGAACTGGCCGTTCACAGTGCCCGCAGGTTGCGCCAGAATCGCTTCGTGACTCGGTCCGCCGCCACGGCCCACCGTGCCGCCCCTGCCGTGGAACAGTCTGAGCTTCACGCCATGATGCTCAAACACTTTGACCAGTGCCACCTCGGCTTTGTACAGCTCCCAGTTCGAGGTAAGGAAACCGCCATCCTTGTTCGAATCAGAGTAGCCGAGCATGACTTCCTGTAATTCCCGCTGCTGCCGCACCAGCGCACGCACAGATGGCATGCCCAGCCAGCTATCCATGATAGAAGGTGCATTTCGCAAGTCGGGGATGGTCTCGAACAGCGGAATCACCATCAGCTCGGCTTGTGATGGCTCGCCGTGCCCAGATATGCGCATGAGGCCGGTTTCTTTTTGCAGTAGCAGAACTTCCAGCAGGTCGGATACGGTTTCTGTGTGAGAGATAATGTAGTTGCGAATCGCACGCGCACCGAATTGCTCTCGCACAGTGCGTGCCATCTTGAGCACCGCAAGTTCGGATACCGTCTCGTCGGAATATTTCAAGTAGGGCGAGCGGAGCAGGCGTGGTTGCGACAGCTCGGCATGCAAAAGCGCAATCTTGTCTTGTTCGGACAATGCTGAGTAGTCAGCACAAACGCCAGCCTCGCGGAACAACTCAGTCAGCACCCGATCGTGTACATCGGAACTTTGCCGCATGTCGAGCGTCGCCAGATGAAAGCCAAAAATATCTGCAGCGCGGCGTAGAGTATTCAGACGCGGACGCGTCATGGCTAGTCCATGATTTGCGCGCAGCGATTCGCTGATCACATCTAGATCGGCAGTGAATTCGCTGATGTGATTGTAAGGACTCAGCGCAGAGACCTCTTGTCGCAGGATGTTGGTAACGCCCAGTTTGCGCGCGGTAGCTGCGAGACGGGCATACACCGTGATCAGTGCCCGCCGATATGGCTCGTCAGTCCGATGCGGTGAGTTATCCGGTGAGGCATCCGCCATCGCCTCAAGCGCTGGGCTGACCGACACCAGCAGCGTGGAAATTGAAAGTTCAGCTCCCAGCGCATGCACCTCGTCGAGGTAAAAATCGAGGATCGTTGTCGACTGGCGCGACATCGCGCGCGACATGGTCGAGGCATTCACGTTAGGGTTCCCATCGCGATCGCCGCCGATCCAGCTGCCCATCTGAATGAAGGGCGGCATCGAGAGATGCTTGGAGTGAGGATATTGCTGCGTGAACTCGTGTTCGATATCTTCCATCAGGCCAGGCAGTTCGCGCAGAAAAGTGATCCTGTAATACGACAAAGCATTTTCGATCTCGTCATCGACGGTGAGCTTCGAGTAACGAAGCATGCGCGTCTGCCACAACTTGGTAATTTCCGCGTGGAGTAGCTGCGTGTTGCGACTCCTCTCTGAGGCGGTCAGTGGAAGGTCGCGCGCCGCGAGCAGCCGAGCGATCTCGCGTCCGGCGTCGAGAATACTTTTCCTCTGAACTTCGGTCGGATGCGCGGTGAGCACGGGCGAGATCAGTGCATCATTAAAAAACGATTGAACTGCTTTACCAGTGACACCCGCCGCATCCAGTTTGGATAACGTTGCCGCAACACTGCCCGGTTGCGGCGCCGAACCGGCGATCAGATGAGCTCGACGGCGGCGGTTGTGGTGCTGGTCTTCCGCGATGTTGGCGAGATGAGAAAAATAGGAAAACGCTCTCACCACTGAATTGGTCTGGTCTCGCGTCAGTTTCTTGAGCAGCTTGTCGAGGTCCGCGCCGGCGGCTGCATCGGATTCGCGGCGAAACTGGACAGCGGTTTGCCGAATGGTTTCAACAATCTCGAACACCGCTTCGCCTTCCTGATGACGGACAACATCGCCGAGCAAGCGGCCTAGCAGGCGAATGTCTTCTCTCAGTGGCGCGTCTTTATCCTGAGCTTTTCTTGGCGATGGAGCTGCTGCTTTCTTTTTGATAGCCATGGTGGTGATGTGCTTTCAGCATCGAATGGGGCGAGCCGGATTTTGGTCAGGTCGCGCAGAGGTCGCGTGATAGAATCCGATGATTATTTTTTAGCAATGACGAGCAGGTCGAGAGCTGTGCGAGCAACGCGCAGCCAACCCGAAACACAGAGCAGAGAGGCCGCGTTGAACTCATCATTTTCCGGAAAGCTGGTCATTGCGTCACGTGAGAGCCGTCTGGCCATGTGGCAGGCTGAAACGGTCCGGGCGCTCTTACTCCAATTATATCCCCACAGCACAGTGGAAATTCTCGGCATGACGACCCGCGGCGATCAGATTCTGGATCGCACCCTGTCCAAAGTGGGCGGCAAGGGTCTGTTCGTCAAAGAACTGGAAGTCGCGATGCAAGAGGGCGCGGCCGACTTGGCGGTGCACTCGCTCAAGGATGTGCCGATGGAGCTGCCCGAAGGTTTCGAGCTGGCTGCCGTGCTCGAGCGCGAGGACCCTCGTGATGCCTTCGTGTCCAACCAATACCAGAGCCTTGCCGATCTGCCTGCTGGCGCTGTTGTTGGCACCAGCAGCCTTCGGCGCCAGGCCCTGATCGCCGCGCGCTTTCCGCAACTGCTGATCCAGCCGTTGCGCGGTAATCTCGATACGCGTCTGGCCAAACTCGATCGTGGCGAATACGATGCCATCATTCTTGCCGCTGCGGGCCTGAAGCGGCTGGGCATGGCCGAACGCATTCGCAGTGTCATCGAGCCTGATGACAGCCTTCCCGCGCCAGGTCAGGGCG
>JBEDGK010000020.1:0-4589 GCA_041174665.1 Pseudomonadota bacterium | reverse complement strand
AAAAAACAAAAAGCCCGAGAGCACTTGTGGCTGTCGGGCTGGATTCGTACATCGATTCGAGCTCGCTTTAGCCGTATTTGTCCGGGGAAGTCCCCGTGCGCCCGCAAGCTAAGGTCAAATCGGCGCGTCAGACGAAGAATAGCGATTTCGGTGCCCAGCGTCAAACGGGCCGACTGATCAGAGCAGACGCAGCCGTTCTACCGCATCGGCAATCGCTGGTGCCTCATACGTCTTGAGGATCCGCCTCACCGCTGGCTCGATGAGGTCGATATCGGCGTTGAGTATCTCCTGCTTCACCGTCAATAACTGCGCCGGATGCATGGAAAACTCTCGTAACCCCATGCCCAGCAGCAGCCGGGTGAGCTTGGTATCGCCGGCGACCTCGCCGCAGACGGCGACCGGTATGCCGGCTTTTGCTCCGGCCGTGATCGTCATGTGCAGTAGCTGTAAAACCGCCGGATGCAAGGGGTTATACAAGTGCGCGACTTCGTGATCGACCCGGTCAATCGCGAGTGTGTACTGGATCAGGTCGTTCGTACCGATCGAGAGGAAATTCAGACGTTTGATGAACAGCGGCAGCGTGAGCGCGGCTGCTGGAATCTCGATCATCGCGCCAACTGGGATGTTCGGATCGAATTTTTTCTTCGTGTCGCGCAGCTGCGTCTTCGCCTGCTCGATCATGGCGAGACTCTGGTCGATCTCGAACGCATGCGCCAGCATCGGTATCAGCAGATTGATCGGACCGTAGGCGGAGGCTCGCAGTATCGCGCGCAACTGCGTGAGAAACATTTGTGGCTCGGCCAGACAGTAACGTATGGCGCGCAGGCCGAGCGCCGGATTCAGCGCCGTCTCTTCGTCCTTGTCCAGCGGCTTGTCCGCTCCAATGTCGAGTGTGCGTATCGTCACCGGACGGCCTTTCATCGCGACCACGGCCTTGCGATACGACTCGAACTGCTCGTCTTCCGAGGGCAGCCGGCTAGTCTGTCCGGTGCGTCCCATGAACAGAAACTCGGAGCGGAACAATCCGACACCCACGGCGCCCGCATCAAGTGCGGCCGAGCAATCTTCTGGCAGTTCGATATTGGCGAGCAGATGAATGCGGGTGCCATCGCTGGTGACGGCTGGCGTTTTTTTCAGCTTGCCGAGTATTTTCCGCTCGCGGATCAGCTGCGCCTGCACATCGCGGTATTGCTCGAGCACGATGGGCGAAGGATCGATGATCACGATGCCGGCATCGCCATCGATGATCACCCAGTCATCTTCAGCGATCAGCGTCGAAGCATTCGACATGCCGACCGCCGCAGGAATATCCAGGCTGCGCGCGACTATCGCAGTGTGTGAGTTCTGCCCGCCCAGATCCGTGACAAAACCGACGAATGCGCGATCGCGAAACTGCAGCATGTCCGCCGGAGAGATGTCGTGCGCGACAACGATCATCTGCGGCAGCGAGTCATCGGCAACCGAGCTGGTTGGCAGCGCCGTGGCCGACCCGGTCAGGACTTTGAGCACGCGCTCGCCGACCTGCCCAATATCATTCTTGCGTTCCCGAAGATATTCATCCTCGATCTCGTCGAATTGCGCAGACAGTTCATCGATTTGGGTCAGCAATGCCCATTCGGCGTTGTAATGCCGGGTGCGAATGATCTTCAGCGGCTCTTCGGCGATGATGGGGTCGGAGAGGATCAATGCGTGCACATCGATGAAAGCGGCCAGCTCGCTGGGGGCATCGGGCGGCAGATCGCGTCGCACAGCCTGCAGTTCCTGGTTCACTGAGCTGATCGCATCGCTCAGTCGCTGCACCTCGGCCTCGACACGCTCCTCCGGGATCAGGTAATGCTTTACGTCGCGTGCCGCCGGGCGCAGCAAGTGTGCGCGACCGATCGCGATGCCCCGCGAGACCGGTATTCCGTGAAGCGTGAATGAGGCCATGATGAATTTGTCCTGTTACGCTGCTGGTTATTCGCTCTCGCCGAAACGCGCAGAGATCAGCGCGACCAGCGCATCCATGGCCGCTTGTTCATCAACGCCAACTGTCTCCAGCGTGACGACGGTACCCATGCCGGCGGCCAGCATCATCACGCCCATGATGGATTTTGCGTTCACGCGCTTCTGGTTGCGGCTCATCCAGACCTCGCACTGGAATTTTCCTGCCAGTTGCGTCAGTTTGGCCGACGCACGCGCGTGCAATCCAAGCTTGTTGATGATTTCGATGTCCCTGCTGATCATGTCCGTGTGTTTGATGTGATGGTGGTGTCGTGCTGCCTGACCAGCGATGCGATGTACTCAGCCCGTCTGCTGCGCCACTCGGCACATGCCCCGCTGCCCGCCGGCGAGCGCCATTTCCGCGACGCTGTCCAGTGAGTTGTGACGATAGCTGATCGCGCGCAGCAGCATCGGCAGGCTGACACCAGCAAGGACCTCCACTTTGCCGGGCACGCAGAAGGCTAGCGTGCAGTTACAGGGCGTGGCGCCGATGATGTCGGTCAGCACCAGCACACCCGCGCCATCATCAATGCGCGCAATTGCCTCGCGCGCAAGTCGCCTGATCTCCTCAGGGTCCTGATCGGCCACCACGTCCAGCGATTCGAGATGCTCAGGTGCACCGCGAAAGACATGGGTTGCCGCCTCGATGAAGGCCTTGCCTAGGGGCGCGTGAGTGATGAGGAGTATGCCAACCATCGCGTCAAAATCATTCTGAGATTCAGCGTCAGCCACCTGCAAGGGTACGCTCCAGCGCGTCGATGAACATGCCCGCCACATCAAAACCAGTCTGCTCCGTGATTTCCTGAAAACAGGTCGGGCTAGTCACGTTGATCTCGGTGAGGTAATTACCGATCACATCCAATCCTACCAGCAAGAGACCGCGTTGATACAAAACCGGCGCGAGGGTCTCGGCAATCTCTCGCTCTCGCGCCGAGATCGGCATGGCGATGCCGCGACCGCCTGCGGCGAGATTACCTCGCACCTCACCCGCCTGCGGTACGCGCGCGAGACAGTGGGGCACCACTTGCCCACCAATCAGCAACACTCTGCGATCGCCATTAACGATCTCGGGAATGAAGCGTTGGACCATAATGGTGCGTGCACCATGTAGCGTTAGCGTCTCGATGATCGCGCCAAGATTGAGGCCTTGCTCGCCAACGCGGAACACGCCCTCGCCGCCCATGCCATCCAACGGCTTGAGAATGATGTCGCGATGCTCACGATGAAAATCTCGAATGGATGCCTCTTTGCTCGTCACCAGCGTGGGCGCGATGAATTGCGTGAATCCGGTGATCGCAAGTTTTTCGTTATGGCTGCGAATCGCTCCGGGACGATTGAAGATGCGCGCGCCATCGGTTTCCGCACGCTCGAGCAAGTAGGTCGCGTAAACATACTCCATGTTGAACGGCGGATCGGTGCGCTCAATAACCGCGTCGACGTCATTCAGGGACATCAGCACAGGTTCATCTTGACGGAACCAGTCTGTTGGGTTGCCGGTTAGCCTGACACGCGAGAGATACGCCAGTACCTTGCGGCCGTCGAAGATCAAGTCAGCGTGACCAAATGAATACAGCGCATGACCGCGCCGCGCCGCCTCGACCATCATCGCGTAAGTCGAATCTTTCTCGATCTTGAAGCTGGCCAGCGGATCTGCGGCAAAAGCGATTTTCATGAATCAGAAACCTTGGTGGGTTGGTACCGAGCGCCAGCCGTCATTTGTCAGTATCAGTATCAGTAGACCTCGGGATTGGGGTCGGTCTTTTCCAGCTCCAGCGATGCTGCCAGCAATGCCAGCCGCGCAACCACGCCGTACATGTAGAAGCGATTCGGCGCCGCCGTGCCAGGCTTGGCCGCGAGGTCGGGTAGCGCATGCTGCTGCGCGAAGGCCAGCGGCACGAAATGGGCACCGGGAGAATTGAGATTCTCATCGACGCCGCGCTCGGCATGCACACGGTAAAAACCACCGACCACGTAGCGGTCAATCATGTAGACCACTGGCTCGGCGACGGCATCATTAATATGTTCAAAGGTGTGGACACCTTCCTGAATGATCACATCGGAAACTTCCAGACCTTCTTTGACGACTGACATCTTGTTGCGCTGCTTGCGATTCAGCTCACGCACTTCGCTCGCGTCCCGCACCGTCATGATACCCATGCCATAGGTGCCGGCGTCGGCCTTGACGATCACGAAAGGCGTTTCTTTGATGCCGTATTCCTTGTATTTTTTTCGGATCTTGGTCAGCAGCGCATCCACGCTGCTCGATAAACAATCCTCGCCCGTGCGTTCATGGAAGTTAATGCCGGTGCACTTGGCGAAGTAAGGATTCAACATCCAGGGATCGACATCGACCAGCTTGCCGAATTTTTTTGCCACTTCATCATAGGCGGCAAAGTGATTGGTCTTGCGCCGCACCGCCCAGCCCGCATGCAGCGGCGGCAAGAGCGTCTGCTCATCCAAGTCTTCGAGTATGCCCGGAATACCTGCCGACAGATCATTGTTCAGCAGGATGGTGCAGGGATCAAAATTCTTCAGCCCGAGACGGCGTCCATTCGCAGAACGCTCCAGCGGCTCCAGCGTGATGCTGTTGCCGTCCGGGAGATCGA
>JBEDGK010000019.1:0-15429 GCA_041174665.1 Pseudomonadota bacterium | reverse complement strand
CTCTGTGTGAAAGGATCATCTGCTGCCGCGCACCCAGATTTTTTCATAATGCGAAAAGCGCTTTTCACAATTTGAAAGCAAACTGAACAGCGATCACGATGGCTAGAGGGGTTGGCGCGAGACCAGCACGCCGTCTTCGTCCGCATAGATCATGTCGCCGGGATACACAAGCACACCGCTCATATTGACGACAACGTTCTTGTCTCCCGCGCCTTTTCGCTCGCTGCGACGAGGAATCGTGCCCAGCGCCAGGACACCCACGTCGCAATCATCCAGTTCCAGCGTATCGCGTACGCATCCGTTAACGATGATGCCGGCCCAGCCGTTGCCCTCGGCGAGCTTCCCCAGATTGCCACCGACCAGCGCAGAGCGAAGACCGCCGCCTCCGTCAACCACCAGTACGTTGCCCTCGCCCGGCATCTCCAGCATTGAACGCACGAGTGCGTTGTCCTCCAAAACTTTGAGCGTACGCGCCGGTCCGGCAAACCGTTGTCGCTTGCCAAAGTGCCGGTAGCCGGGCGGCAGCGCTTGTAAACGGCCATCAGCGATCTTGTCTTCGTGAGCATCGCAGAGGTCACAGGTCGACCAGCTCATTTTTTACCTCAATGAGTTTGTTTAAGGAAACTCGTCTGATTATAACCACTTGATACATCAGTTTAATTGCCACAGAGCTTGACTCGTCGTATCCCTGGCAACGACAGCTGCGGCGGCAGTGCCCATATCTCGAGACGATCAATTCCATAGGCATATGAAAAATCCCGACTGAACAGAGGAGTAACGCAATGAGAAGTACTAGTCTTCCTCCCAAAGTGGCCGATGTTTTTGAACAGATGACGCGTGCGGCGGCGAATAAGCAACCCCTAGAGGTGGATGCCACAGGCAATGTGGTCGCAGGTCAAAAATTAAGCGTGACCGATACAGCAGCAGCCAGATTGAAGACCTTGTTTATCAACCCAAGAGACAACGAATTGCGCGCGGCCGTCATGAACAAGATGGTCGACGAAGCTATCGCGATACTTCCGCAAGACAGGGAAGCCTGCGAAAAGCTTATCCAAGAGCGGGTGCCTGGTCTGGGACAATTGAGTTATGTATCCACCGCCATAGGATCCGATCCGTCGACAATGCTCACGACACAATGGCAAGCGCTCCAAAAAGAATTACGAGCCAAACTGCAGGGTGAAGTCCTGAACAAGCGCCAGGAGATCCTGGACGATATGAACCGCCTGCTTCCTCCTGAGATGGAACTGATGAATATCGACGGTGAAATCTTCAGAATGCGGAGACCGCTGTCTGAACGTGCACAAGCGAATATCCTAGAGGGTTTCGCTCAGCTTGAACACGATCCGATCAGTCCGTCAGGTATTCATGAACAAACCGAAAAAGATCTGAACCGTAGCAGTTTCCGCTTCATTTACAGAGAACAACCGCGGTCGGATGATCAGCCTGCGCGAACCCGGTCGATTGAGCTACCCCCGGGCCACCAAAATCAGGTGCTGGAGCATTTGAAAGATATCTGTGGTCACGATGCGACCACGATAGCCACCGTATCAAAGTTGATCAATCAACGAGCGGTAGCGCCATTGATGATCGCAATACAGATGGATTTTTCTCCACGCGAGAAGTCGGAAGTACCACCGGTGTTTGCCATGCAAACGTCTACTTCGACAAAAAAAACTGAGAATGACATTAGCAGCAAGGACAAGAATGACAAAGTGTATCTTGCGTACTCGGTTGAGCAGACCGGCGATGGCCGACTATTGATCGGTGCGGAGATCTACACCAAAGGCGAGATCATGTCAGACGCTTCTGGCCGAAAAAACTGGCCCATCAACCGGAGCAGCCGATGGGAAGGTCCTGCCCACCCCGGAAACGCGGCATCGATGGGATCCTATCTCCTGTCGGCGAACCTCAGTGATCTCTCGCAGGGGGTTATCCGCGTCTCGCATGTCAGGCCGGCGGAGGGCGGCTACCAGATTGAGCCTGCCTTGCCACCTTTGCCTAAAATCGGATAACGCGCTTCGCGGGCGCCATCAATCAGCCTTTTTAAAACCCAGCTCGGATCCCGCCACATCAACTTGGATGGTGTCCTTCGGACCAAAGCTGCCTTTGAGGATTGCCTTGGACAGCGGATTCTCCAGCTCTTGCTGTATCGCGCGCTTTAATGGCCGAGCGCCGTAGACCGGATCAAAACCCGCCTCGGCCAGCCTGCGCAGCGCGGCGTCGGACACCTCGAGGCCGATATCCATCTTGGCCAAGCGCTTCTCCAGCGTGTCGAGCTGTATGCGGGCGATCGAACTGATGTGCTTCTGATCCAGGCCATGGAAAACAACCAGCTCGTCAATTCGGTTGATGAACTCGGGCCGGAAATGTCCTCGCACCTCGGCTAGTACGGCCAGCTTGACCAGCGCAGGGTCGCTCTCTTCCATCGCCTGAATCTTGTGAGAACCCAGGTTGGAGGTCATGACGATCACCGTGTTCTTGAAGTCGACAGTACGTCCCTGGCCATCCGTCATCCGGCCATCGTCGAGCACCTGCAGCAGTACATTGAACACGTCGTGATGCGCTTTTTCTATCTCGTCGAGCAAGATCACGCTGTATGGTTTGCGCCGCACTGCTTCGGTCAGATAACCACCCTCTTCATAGCCGACATAGCCCGGGGGCGCGCCAATCAGTCGGGCGACGGAATGTTTCTCCATGAATTCGCTCATGTCGATACGGATCAGCGCGTCTTGGGTATCAAACAGGAAGGCCGCAAGCGCCTTGGTCAGCTCAGTCTTGCCCACGCCCGTAGGCCCAAGGAACATGAAGGAGCCATAAGGACGATGGGGGTCTGACAGCCCGGCTCGCGAGCGTCGGATCGCGTCTGAGACCGCTCTGATAGCCTCGTCCTGCCCGACCACACGCTTGTGTATCTCATCTTCCATGTGTAATAGCTTGTCGCGCTCGCCCTGCATCATCTTGGATACTGGAATACCCGTGGCACGCGAGACCACTTCGGCGATTTCTTCCGCGCCGACCTGCGTGCGCAATAGCTTTGGTTTGTCAGCCGCACCCGCTCCCTTGTCGGCATGCTTGAGCTGAGCTTCCAATTCAGGCATTCGGCCGTACTGCAATTCGGACATTTTCTGCCAGTCTCCTTTGCGACGAGCTTCTTCCATTTGCAGGCGCACGCGCTCGATCTCTTCCTTGATCGACTGACTGCCATGTACTGCAGACTTCTCTGATTTCCAGACTTCTTCGAGGTCGGCATACTCGCGCTCGAGCCTCGTGATCTCGTCTTCGAGTAAGCCGAGACGCTTCTGCGAGGCTTCGTCTTTTTCTTTCTTGACGGCCTCGCGCTCGATCTTCAGCTGAATCAGGCGGCGATCCAGCTTGTCCATGACTTCGGGCTTGGAATCGATCTCGATCTTGATCTTCGATGCAGCTTCGTCGATCAGGTCAATCGCCTTGTCGGGCAGGAAGCGGTCGGTGATATAGCGATGCGAGAGCTCGGCGGCAGCCACGATCGCCGGGTCGGTGATATCGACGCCATGATGCACCTCGTATTTCTCCTGTAAGCCGCGTAGGATCGCAATAGTGGCCTCTACGCTCGGCTCATCAACCAGAATTTTCTGGAACCGCCGCTCAAGCGCAGCATCTTTTTCAATGTACTTGCGATATTCATCCAGTGTGGTCGCACCGACGCAGTGCAGCTCGCCACGTGCGAGCGCAGGTTTGAGCATGTTGCCGGCATCCATCGCGCCCTCCGCCTTGCCGGCGCCGACCATGGTGTGGATCTCGTCAATGAACAGGATAGTCTGTCCCTCGTCCTGCGACAGCTCCCTAAGCACGCTTTTCAGGCGCTCTTCGAACTCACCACGATACTTCGCACCCGCCAGCAGCGCCGCCATATCGAGCGAAAGCACGCGCTTGTTCTTCAGGCTGTCGGGCACTTCGCCATTGACGATACGCTGCGCGAGACCTTCGACGATGGCAGTCTTGCCAACGCCCGGTTCGCCAATCAGCACAGGATTGTTCTTGCTGCGACGCTGCAGCACCTGAATGGCGCGACGGATTTCATCGTCGCGTCCAATGACGGGATCGAGCTTGCCCTGACGGGCGCGTTCGGTCAGATCGAGCGTGTATTTCTTCAGTGATTCGCGCTGTCCCTCTGCTTCTTGCGAATCGACATGCGCGCCGCCGCGCAACGCCTGTATCGCGGCCTCAAGCGATTTTCGGGTCAGGCCGCTCTCGCGCGCGAGTCGGCCCGCGTCGGATTTGTCATCCGCCAGGGCCAGCATTGCCATTTCACTCGCGATGAACTGGTCGCCATGCTTCTGTGCCTCCTTGTCGGCCAAGTTCAGGAGCGCGGCGAGTTCACGTCCGACCTGCACTTCGCCGCCCGTGCCGCTGACCTTGGGCAGACGCTCTGCTGCGCCTTTGAGCGCCGTTCCGAGACCGCCTACATTCACGCCGGCACGCTGCAGCAGCGACCGGGGCGCGCCATCATCCTGATTGAGCAGGGCTGTTAGCAGATGAACGGGATCGATGTATTGGTTGTCGTTGCCCACGGCAAGACTTTGCGCATCGGCGAGTGCTTGCTGAAGCTTGGTGGTAAGTTTGTCGAGACGCATGAGAATGGCTCCAGAATGCGGGTTCTGAAGTCATTATTGGGCCCCATGCCCGAAATTCAAGCCTTCCGGGCAAGTCCTTGCCAAGTGACGTATGGGATTACGGGTAAACCTGACGCCAGAGGGCCAGTCCGGCGATGCAAGCAGCGATCGAGCCCATCAGATGCACGCCGGTATGCAGGAATGCCCAGCCATAGGCTCCACGCTGAAGCAGGATCACGGACTCGGCAGAGAAGGTGGAAAAGGTCGTCAGTCCGCCGAGAAAGCCGGTAATAACCACTAATCGCCACTCCGACGGCAGTTCAGGAAAATTCTCGAAAATTCCGACTGCGACACCGATCATGAATCCGCCAGCGATATTGGCCAACAGCGTACCAAGAGGCAGATTTTCGATCCGAGCATTGAGCCACAGCGACAGGCCCCAGCGGAGCCAGGCACCCAGCGATGCGCCAAGAGCTACTGCAGCAAAGCTCAGCGCTGAGCCCATTTTGCCATCGCCTCATCATCCGACACCCGCGCATCGACCCAGCGTGCGCCCGTCGGGGTCTGCTCTTTCTTCCAGAAGGGCGCCTCAGTCTTGAGGTAGTCGATGATGAATTCGCAGGCCTCAAAGGCCTCACCGCGATGGGCCGACGTCACAGCAACCAGCACTATCTGCTCCAGCGGCTTGAGCGGGCCCACGCGATGAATGACAAGCGCATCGAAAATGTCCCATCGTGACTTGGCCTGCGCGATGATCTCTTCCAGCGCTTTCTCGGTCATGCCGGGGTAGTGCTCAAGCTCCATTTCGGCGACATGCTCGCCCTCGTTCAGATCGCGCACGGTGCCAACAAAGCTGACCACTGCGCCAACCTTGGGCGTGTTGGCACGCAGAGCGGAGATCGCGGTCGTGAGGTCAAAATCCTGAGTCTGAACACGTGCGGCCATGAATCGCTCCTCAGCCGCCGGTTACGGGCGGAAAAAAAGCCAGCTCACAGCCTTCGGTGACTGGCGTGGATGGCTCGGCCATCTGTTGGTTGCAGGCGATACGCAGCGAGCGTCCCTCTGCGAGCGCCTCGGCCCAAGCGCCACCGCGTGAACGCAGGTGCTCTCGTACCTGTCCCGCGGTCGTGACGTCGGCCGGCAGCTCCAAAGATTCCTGGGCGGTCCCCACGGCCTCTCTCAAACCAGCAAAAAATCGGAGTTGTATCTGCATGATCAGTAGAGCAAATCGGTGAATGGCAGAAAGTTTACGATATCACCGGCATTGATGGTTTGACCGGGCGGATTGTTGACCAGACCATCGCCCCAAACAGTGGAGGTCAGTACCCCCGAGCTCTGGTTGGGGAACAAATCAAGTCCGCCGCGCTCGTTGATGCGCACTCTGAGAAATTCATTGCGCCGGTCAGGCTTGGTCCAGTTAAAGTCTGCTCGCATCGCGTACGCGCGCGGCACCTGATGTCGGGCGCCCTGCAGCGCCAGAATGAACGGACGCACGAAGACAAGGAAAGTGACGAAGCTGGAGACGGGATTGCCCGGCAAGCCGATGAAGAAAGCCTTGCGATCGCCGTCTGTGCCTACTTCACCAAAGGCGAGCGGTTTGCCTGGCTTGATCGCAATTTGCCACAAGTTGAGGCGGCCCTCTGCTTCGACCGCAGGCTTGACATGATCCTCCTCGCCCACCGACACCCCGCCCGAGGTCAGTATCAGGTCGTGACCGTTACCAGCTGTACGCAACGCCTCGCGTGTCGCATCGAGGGAGTCGGGCACGTTGCCCAAATCGGTGATTTCGCAGCCGAGCTGCTGTAACAAGCCACGCAACATGAAACGGTTGGAGTTGTAAATCGCTCCGGGGCGCAATGCCTCTCCCGGCATGGTGAGCTCGTCGCCGGTGAAGAAGACCGCCACGCGCAACCGCCGAACCACTGGCAAGCTTGCCAGACCAACCGATGCGGCCAACCCAAGCTCCTGAGCTCGCAGCCGCGTACCTGCATTTAGAATCACGCTGCCAGAGCGGATATCTTCGCCAGCCCTGCGTACCCATTCACCCGCCTTGGGCACATGATTCACGGTGACGCAGTTGGCACCCGGATCAAAGCTGCACTGCTCCTGCATGACGACAGCATCAGCGCCCGCGGGAATCATGGCACCGGTAAAAATCCTCGCCACTGTCCCGGGCTTGAGGGGCTCACCGACGTGACCCGCAGGAATCCGCTGCGACAACGGCAGAACGGCCTCACCGCTCTCGCAATCAACTGCCCGAACGGCATAGCCATCCATCTGGGTATTGTCCATCGGTGGCACATCGAGCCCGGAGCGCTGATCGGCGGCCAAGACCCGGCCAGTGGCCTCAAGCGTGGCAACGATGTCGGTATCAGTCACGGGACGGCAGGCATCCAGCAAGTGCCTGAGCGCCTCCTCGGCGCTCAGCATGGGCGGTCTGGGGCTGTTCATTGAAATGGTCAGATGAAGTCTCGGCAGTGATTGTAGCGCCCGTTACAGTCCGGTGCGCTCAGCGATATAGCGCTTGATCGCCGCCACATCCGGCGCCATCACCTCGAAGCGCTGTGGCAAGGATTCGATGTTTTCAAAACCGCGTGGACGCTCTGCGTCCTTTCCCAGCGCCTCGCGGATGGTTTCGTTGAATTTGGTCGGCAGCGCGGTCTCAAGCACGATCATGGGAATACCAGCTTCGAGATGCTCGCGAGCGACCTTAACACCGTCAGCCGTATGAGTATCGATCATCAGCCCATGGCGAGCGTACACATCACGAATCGTGCGGAGACGATCTTCATGGGTGGATTTTCCCGAAACGAAACCAAAATTTGACACGCGGGTGAATTCATCGCCATCGCTACCCGGCTTGCCGCTCAAGTCAAAGCCGCCCTGCGTGTCGACCTGTCGAAAGAGGTCGCGCACGCGTCCGGTATCGCCGTTCAACAAGTCGCAGACAAATCGTTCAAAGTTGGATGCCTTGCTGATGTCCATGCTCGGACTACTGGTATGAAATGTCTCCGCAGATTGCCGAACGCGGTAGACACCCGTCTGGAAGAACTCATGCAGCACATCATTTTCATTGGTGGCGACGACCAGTTTGCTGATCGGCAGACCCATCATGCGGGCAATGTGGCCGGCGCAAATGTTGCCAAAGTTACCAGAGGGAACGGTAAAGGAGACTTTTTGCGAGCCTGACGTAGTCGCAACGAGATAGCCTTTGAAGTAATAGACGACTTGTGCGACCACCCTTGCCCAGTTGATCGAATTGACCGTGCCTATCTTCTGGCGCGCCTTGAAATCCAAGTCATTGGAGACCGCCTTGACCATGTCCTGGCAGTCGTCGAACACACCTTGGATGGCGATATTAAAAACATTAGGGTCCTGCAGACTGAACATTTGCGCTGTCTGGAAAGCGCTCATTTTCTGGTGCGGCGACAGCATGAATACTCGAACGCCGCGCTTGCCACGCATCGCATACTCCGCGGCGCTACCGGTGTCGCCCGAGGTGGCGCCCAGAATATTCAATTCTGCACCTCCCCGGTTGAGAGCGTATTCGAAGAGATTGCCAAGCAATTGCATGGCCATGTCCTTGAAGGCCAGGGTCGGGCCATTTGACAAAGCCTGGATCTGCAGCTCGGTACCTTCCGCGTGCTCCAGCAAACGTAATGGGGTGATCTGAGCCGGATCCTCGCCTGCCCGATGATTGCAATACACCTCAGGAGTGTAGGTTCGCGCCACCAGTGCCTTGATATCGGCCTCAGGAATGTCGGTCGCGAACCGTCGAAGTACCTCAAAGGCGAGATCGGCATAACTAAGCTCACGCCAGCTATCAAGCTCCGCCTCAGTAACCTTGGGATACCTAAGCGGCACGTAGAGCCCGCCATCGGGCGCCAAACCACCTAACAGGATTTCTGAAAATTGAGACCTGGCGGGGTGACCCCGCGTAGAGAGGTATTGCATGGATGTTATAGAACTGTACTGATCAATCCACCATTATAAATCTCTCGACGAATTTCCCTCCGGAATCTCGCACCGCCGGCCGCGTACCCGTGGCTGTTCGCTAAAAAACCTCATGCTTTTTATGCATGACGTGTGGCATATATTTCATGCCTGTTTGTTCGCCTGTTCAATCCCCCTATTCTGCGTTTGTCAATCCCACGAATTAGGTAGTTTTTGAATTTTTTAAATCTGCGTGGTCGATTCCCCTTGGAAAAATATCAATCCACCGATGCGAAATACGAACAACGCTTAAACGGTATTCGAACCAAGCCCGATGTGGCATCCCGCACCTCTTCCTGTGACAGGAGATCTCCGATGAACACGCGCCCGGAAATAAACATGGAAGCCTTCCTTGATGCTAGGTCAGACACCAACACCTTTGATGATCTCGTCGATGATCAATACACCGAAGACCTAGCTTTCGAAGCCGATGATTCGATCGACGAAGAAGATGACGCCACCGAAAACATCGAGGAAGACGAAAATCAATCCAAGACCTCTATGCTACCGATCGCAGGAAGCGTCTTGCGCGCGGGGCCAAGAGCGCAAGACGATCAAGAAATTCTTTTTCGCGAGCTAATGAGGGATCATCAAAAACGGCTCTACCGATTCGTCATCCGGTACATCGATCATCCCGATGACGCAGCAGACATTACACAACAAGCATTCGCAGAAGCTGCCAGAACGATCAGCACGTTCCGGGGCGATTCCAAGCTATCGACCTGGCTTTATGGGATTGCCATGAATATGGTGAGAAACTATATGCGCAAGCTGATTGAACAAGACCTGTATGAGCTCCCGGTACTTTCTTATCAGGAGCTTACGCCCGAGGTGAATATTCAACCTTTAGCCCGGGTAGAAATATGATTCGCGCAAGGTGCATTCGTCATTCAGGCATTTCTTCATCGGTGGTCGGCTGCTGCTGCGACAGAAGCTTGGCAATCGCTGCATCTACGTCTTCGGTTTCTTCCATCAAGGTGAATATGCCGCTGACGTTGAATATCACGCGAACTTTCGAATTCAATCCAGTCACAATGACCTCGCCGCCGCTCTTCCGCAGCTCATTGATCAGCTTCAGTATGACAAGAAGACCTTCGCTTGATACCTGCGCGAGCTGCGAAAAATCGAACACGACTTTGCGAATACCCTCATCCATCTCACTCTGGATGAACTCTTCGAATTCAGCCGCGCAGGCCCTGCTTAGACTGTCGATAGGCCGGACGATCAGTACTTGCTCTCGCACTTCCGATTGTATGGGCATGGTGTCCTGATGACTTTTGAACGCTAAGGTATTTTAAACTCGAATTGTCAATATTGCATCATATTTCCCTATGAAACTTGAGCCCAGTCTGGAAACGCTGCAACAGCAAATAGAACTGCGAGTTCTGCTTGGTCCGCAGGCGGGTAGCCGCTTGACACTGGCGCCGGGTGACTATGACCTAGGCGCTGGGGATGATTGCAGCATTATCCTGAGTGGCCCGAAAATACGAGCGCTCCATGCCAAATTGAGTTTTGATGGAGAAATACTTTCTTTGACGCCGGTTGAGGGGAGCATCTCCGACACGCAAGGCAATGAAATCACGGAGACCATCGATCTTGATCTTGGAATGCCCATAGAAATCGGCGGCATATGGATCTCGGTTGACGATGTTGAAGCTGAGTGGCCCAATCCCACCGATGTCTTGCCGATAGCACCCCCGGTTGCGCATTCTGAACCCCATGAGCAAGCCGCTGAGAGGCCTGATGCCACGAGATCACTTACTGTCGCCAAGGCAAGCCATGTAAAAAAAATATTCCTCGCTGTGGGTGCATCAGTCAGCATTGTCTTTGTCATTGCGATCGGAGCTGTGCTTTTGCAAGGCCATCTCACACAGCCGACGATCCGAGTCGCTGCGAAGGCCAGAGCGCCGGTCTCTGATCCTCCCTCGCTGCGTAAAGTTAGAGATATCGTTGCCACTAGTGGCGTGGGCGCTTCGATTGAGATCAGCACGACTCGAGATCAAAAAGTGTTAGTGAGAGGCTTCATCCCCGACGAGCGTACAAAAAACACGCTGCAGCAGGCTTTGCTTGAGGTGACACCCGCGCCCGCACTTGAGCTATTTGTCGATGCAGAACTGATGGCAACCGCTGTCCAGCTCATCGCAGAAAAAATCGACCCCGCCAGAGCGAAGCTGCACGTCGCCGGCGTCAATGGCGGGATCCTCTCACTTGAAGGTGCCGTCATTTCGCAAAGCGTGCGTGAATCCGTTATGGATTTGCTATCTGCAGGCGTGCCCGGTCTGAAGCGTATTCATTCCTCAATCATTCTTGCCGAGGATTTGCCACAACTCTTGCAAGATCAACTGAGCGAGGCTGGCTTGCTGAAGAAATTCCAGATCATCGAAAAACAACCAGAGTTTATTCTGCGGGGAACGCTCAATGAAGATGATATGCGGCGATGGGAGACCATAATTGTCAATTACACCGAGCGATATGGAAAATTATTGCCCGTAAAAGCGAACCTTCGGTTAGCTCTGCGCAAACCCCCTGTTCAGGTGCAAACGATTGTTGGTGGAGTGATGCCTTTCGTGGTGACTGAGTCTGGCGACCGGGTCACTCGTGGAGGTGACATCAATGGGAATACTCTGTTAATCATCAAAGATAACGAGATTATTTTTGAAGGTAGCGAGCGTTTTCGGATATCAAGGTAGACATGCAAAAGCAAGCGCCCGAAGGCCTCGTGTTAGGCCTGGAAGAATGGCTGGAAGCCGACAACACAGGAGAATTCGCTGCCGCGATCATGCAACGACTCGCCGATATGAATTCACGTCTTGCGAGAGAGCGTCAAAAGCTGCATCAGCCCGCTACTTATCAGCAGATTATGGCCGCGAGTGAAGCAGTTCAAGCGGCCGAACAGGTGATGCAGATGTACATTGCATCGAAAATTTAAAACTCTTACATGCCAACTGAAGGAGAACGTGATGGCCGAGACTAATACAACTACCGTTGACAAAATCAATCTTAATACCGTTCACGCGCTTGCTAACACGAACATCACTACTATGGAAGGCGATGTAAAAATTCAACTTCAGGCGCTCAGCAACGGAGGTGAAGTGAGTCAGGCGGATCTGTTGAGATTGCAGTTCAACATTGCCAAATACACGGTCACGGCATCAACATTCAGCGTTCTTGTCAAAGAAATCTCGGACAGTCTGAAACAAACCGCTAGCAAAATTGGCTGATGCATTGCGCAGAGAGCCGCTGAGCCGCAGTATGTCCGGTATTAGCCGAGCTCTTCCAGCCGAATACGGGTCACCTTGCCGACAACCGTGGACAGGCCTTCGATGGCATTGATGGCCTTGTCCACCTGTTTTTCCTGCGTCTGGTGCGTCAGGATGATGATATCGGTCTGAGTCTCGCCCTCGCCGGGTTCTTTCTGGAGCATCGCATCAATCGAGATCGTCGAGTCGGCGAGTATGCGTGTCACATCAGCGACCACGCCGAGCTTGTCTGCCACGCGTATTCTCAAGTAATAGCTGGTCGTGACCTCGGCCATCGACAGAATTGGTGTGTCAGACATTTCGTCTGGCTGAAACGCCAGATAAGGCACACGATGCTCTGGATCGGCAGTCGCAAGCCGGGTAATATCAACCAGATCAGCAATCACTGCGGAAGCTGTTGGCTCTGCTCCGGCGCCTTTTCCGTAGTAGAGCGTCGCACCGACCGCATCGCCCTGCACCAGTACGGCGTTCATTGCACCCTCAACATTCGCAATCAGGCGATTTGCAGGAATCAGTGTCGGATGCACACGAAGCTCGATACCCTTTTCAGCACGCCGCGTGATGCCCAGCAGCTTGATACGGTAGCCCAGCTGTTCGGCATAGCGAATGTCCGAGGCCTGCAGCTTGGTGATCCCTTCGACATAGGCTTTCTCAAACTGTACGGGCACGCCAAAGGCAATTGCAGACATGATGGTGGCCTTGTGTGCAGCGTCCACACCTTCGATATCGAAGGTAGGATCTGACTCAGCATAACCGAGCCGCTGAGCTTCTTTGAGGACGACATCGAAATCGAGTCCCTTGTCGCGCATCTCGGACAAAATGAAATTGGTTGTGCCATTAATGATGCCGGCAATCCACTGAATGCGATTTGCGGTCAGGCCTTCACGCAAGGCCTTGATAATGGGAATACCCCCAGCCACTGCCGCTTCGAAAGCCACCATGACGCCGCGCTCTTGCGCTGCACGGAATATCTCGGTGCCGTGCGTCGCGAGCAAAGCCTTGTTGGCAGTGACGACATGCTTGCCGTTGGCGATTGCTTTCATGACCAGCTCGCGTGCGATCCCATAGCCACCAATCAGCTCGATGACGATATCAATGTCCGGGTTATCAACGACCTGAAACGCATCATTAACCACTTGCACCTGTGGCCCAGCGATCACCTTTGCACGCGCTGTGTCGAGATCCGCGATCATCGCAATTTCAATCGCCCGGCCAGCGCGCCGGCGGATTTCTTCCTGGTTGCGCTGCAATACGGTGAATGTTCCGGCACCCACGGTACCTATGCCCATCAGGCCGACTTTGATTGGTTTCATCTTCAGTGCTTCTAAAACTCGTTGATTTCGGGTGGATGCATGATTCGGGTACAACTCAGCTCGCGTGATGGCGGCGGTAGCTGTCGAGGAAATGGGCGATACGCCCCATGGCGACCGCCAGATCATCCACGTTTGGCAGGAATACGACGCGGAAATGATCCGTAGTCGTGCAATTGAAGCCGGTGCCCTGCACGACCAGTACCCGCTCCTCCGCCAACAAGTCGTAGGCAAACTGCTGGTCGTCCTGGATCGGGTACATCTTAGGATCGAGCCGTGGGAACATGTACAGGGCTGACTTGGGCTTAACGCAAGTAACCCCGGGAATATCCGTCAGTAGTTTGTGCGCCAGATCGCGCTGCTTGAGCAAGCGCCCACCGGGACCGACCAGGTCATTGATGCTCTGATAGCCGCCCAGCGCCGTCTGAATCGCGAATTGTCCCGGTACATTCGCGCACAATCGCATCGAGGCCAGCATGTTCAGACCTTCGATGTAATCTTTTGCATGCTTTTTCTCGCCGGAAACAATCATCCAGCCTGCGCGATAGCCGCAGGAACGGTAGTTCTTGGACAGACCATTGAAAGTAATGAACAGCACATCGTCAGCCAGCGAGGCCAGTGAGGTATGCGTCACCCCATCGTACAGCACCTTGTCATAAATTTCGTCTGCAAAAATGATCAGTTGGTGCTGACGCGCCAGTTCGACCAGTTGATGCAGCAGCTCGACCGGATACAGAGCGCCAGTCGGATTGTTGGGGTTGATGACGACAATAGCGCGCGTGTTGGCATTGATCTTTGCCTTGATGTCGTCAATGTCGGGGTACCAGTCCGCTTGCTCATCGCAGACGTAGTGCACTGGCTTGCCGCCAGACAGACTGACGGCCGCTGTCCACAGCGGGTAGTCGGGCGCGGGCACCAGCACTTCGTCGCCGGTGTTGAGCAGCGCATTCATGCTCATCACGATCAGCTCTGAAGCACCGTTGCCGAGATAGATGTCATCAATGGTGACGCCAGAGATTTTCTTCTCCTGGCTGTAGTGCATGATTGCCTTGCGCGGCGCGAACAGCCCCTTGGAATCGGTATAGCCTGCGGCATTGCCCATGTTGCGGATCATGTCTTGCACAATCTCGTCAGGCGCGTCGAAGCCGAAAGGGGCAAGATTGCCGATGTTGAGCTTGATAATCTTGTGGCCCTCTTCCTCCATGTGCCGCGCCTTTTCGAGCACGGGCCCACGGATGTCATAGCACACATCTGCCAGTTTCTTGGATTTCTGGATTGATTTCACGGCTTGGATTCGGGTTGGTTGAAGCGGGCAGCGCGCTGGGTGTTGCACCGCGAAAAAACGACCATTTTGCCCCAAATTCCCCAGAAAGACCAAGCGGTAAACCGGCACTCGGCCGATCGCGATAAAATCCGGACACGATGAAGCTGCACGCGACCCACACCCAGCAATACCAGACTGTCACTGGCTATGAAGACGACTGGATCGAGATCAATGCGGTGCGTTACGAGGATAGCCTACTGGTGCTGCCTGAACTGGCGCCCAGACCGTGGCCGGTGACCTCTTTTGAGTCGCTTCAGCCCGCGCATTTTGACGCAGTGGCCGACACCGACCCCGACCTCGTCATCCTGGGCACGGGAGAGCGGCAGCGTTTCGTTCCTCCCCGCTTGCTCACTGCGCTGATGGCCCGCCGCATCGGTCTGGAATGCATGGATAATCGAGCCGCTTGCAGAACTTACAACATTTTAATGGCCGAGGGCAGGAAGGTTGCGTTAGCGCTTATCCTTCCCGGGTAGGCAGGCCGCTGATCTTGCAGCAGCCTCACACTTTACAGAAGACAAGGAGCGCGCTTTGAGCGAACGTCCATCCATACTGAATATGACCGTCCCGGATTTTTCTGCCGAGATGACCGGTCCGACGCCATTCCGGCTGGCAGACTATCGTGGCCGCAAGCTCGTGCTGTACTTCTACCCCAAAGACAACACGCCCGGCTGCACCACCGAGGCCCTGCAGTTTCGCGAGCTGCATGCGCGCTTCCGAAAAGCTGGATGCGAAGTCTTCGGCATCAGTCGCGACAGCTTGCGTTCGCATGTCGGCTTCAAAGACAAACTTGGGCTGCCATTCGAATTGATCTCGGACGCCGATGAGTCAGTCTGCACCATGTTCGACGTCATCGTGATGAAATCCATGTACGGTAAAAAAGTGCGCGGAATAGAACGCTCGACATTTCTGATTGACGCTGACGGTAAAATAGTGAAAGAATGGCGCGGAAT
>JBEDGK010000018.1:0-8340 GCA_041174665.1 Pseudomonadota bacterium | reverse complement strand
ATGGGCCCAGCCAGTTCGGAGGCCGCCTGTATTTTCAGCTCGGCGATCTCGTTGAAATGACTGATGATGCGTTGTTTGCTCATAGGAGTCCGATTATAAATGCAGCAACCCGCTCTGCGCTGAGCCGGTTTGCATTTCCTCGTCGTGCAGCGGAGGGGGCTTTCGGTGTTCGCTCTCGCGGGGAAACTTTGTCCGGTGTCGGTAAGGGCTAGCGATGCAGCATATCCGGGATCCATTGCAGCGACTCGCCGTCGATAGCCACCAGATCGAAGCGGCAGGCGGGCTGATCGGGACAACGCATCAAGTAATGCTCGGCGGTTCGCCAAAGCCGCTGCTGCTTGACGGGGCCGACACTGGCCGCTGCACCGCCGTAGCGCGCGCTGCCGCGTTGCCGAACTTCGACAAATACTACCAACCCTGCGTGCCGCATGACCAGATCGATCTCGCCGAAACGGCATCGATAGTTACGCACGATCAGGCGCAAACCCTGTCGCTGCAAGTACGCCAGCGCCCGGTCTTCTGCCTGCTTGCCCAGCGCGACGGTCATCGCGGTCGCTGCCAGACAGTTTTGTACAATGCGCTGATGACGGGCAAATGACTGCCTGCGCGCATACCCGACATATCGTCCACTGATGAACTCATTGACTCCGTCATTCTCGCCTGACTGCCTGGCCTCGCTCTGGGATGAGCTGGACCGCCAAAGTTTTCCCGAGGGCGCATTGTATGTAGTGGCAACACCTATCGGGAATGTCGGCGACATCAGTCTGCGTGCGATACGAGTGCTTTCACTGGCCGATGCGATTGCTTGTGAAGATACGCGCAACACCGGGCAATTGATAGCGCGTCTGGGCTTGTCGAAACCGCTGTTTTCTGCGCATCAGCACAACGAGCGCGAGACTGCGCAAAAAATCGTTGAGCGATTGCACGCGGGCGCGCGCATCGCCCTGGTGTCGGATGCGGGAA
Source organism: Pseudomonadota bacterium (assembly GCA_041174665.1). Classification (GTDB taxonomy): domain Bacteria; phylum Pseudomonadota; class Gammaproteobacteria; order Burkholderiales; family Burkholderiaceae_D; genus Pernthalerella. The sequence goes on along the minus strand of JBEDGK010000018.1, from coordinate 7,377 downwards.
CGCCAGCCGTGTCCGATCCTGGCGCACGCATCGTCGATGCGGTGATTGAGGCGGGTCTCAAGGTGATACCGGTGGCAGGTCCCACGGCTGCAATAGCGGCGCTGTCTGTGAGTGGTCTACTGTCTGAACAATTTTATTTCGTGGGTTTCATGCCTGCAAAATCTTCGCAGCGCGAGCAATTGCTGTCGAGGCTGGTCTCATCGACGGCGAACCTCGTGTTCTATGAAGCGCCACACCGGATACTCGAGGCGGCGCAATCATTGCTGACAGTCCTGGGGCCGGAACGCCGTATCGTGATCGCGCGCGAAATCTCGAAATTGTTCGAGCAGGTGCACCGATGCCGCCTTGCCGAAGCAACCGACTGGTTGAGTGCTGAGGCAAATCATCAGCGTGGTGAATTCGTGCTGGTGGTGGAAGGGCAGAAGGCTACCAATGATCAACCGCTGTCGGATGCGCGCCACGTGCTGCAGACATTACTGGAAGAACTACCGGTCAGTCAGGCTGCGACGCTTGCCGCAAAAATCACGGGCATGAAAAAAAATGCGTTGTACCAGCTCGCTCTGGAACTTCGCCCTCAGGACCCGGCTGACTGAGTGGGATTGATCGCGCGAATTGACTCAGAAGTATTTTCGGTGCGTGTTATCGCTGAACGATCGCTGTACTGATCTGCGACACAGCCTTGAGCTGCTGGGCAGCGGCGGCCGCCTGTTCACGCGATGCATACGGGCCGCTGTGCAAGCGGTAGAAGCCGCCGCTCTGCACCACTGTGGGCGGCGGCAGATCTGCAGGCCATCCCGACAACAGCCTCTCTCGCGTCGCCTGAGCATTATTTGCCTGCGCATACGCGCCGAACTGCAGGAAGATACCCGTGCTCTCCGCTGCCACAGGCGGCGTACCGCCTCTGGCCAGCTTGGCGATAGGATCATCAGCAGTTGGCGAAGGCGACGCGGCCGCTGATTCACGACCACGTTTGTCGGCTTGCAGTCGCGCGATTTCCTCGGGCAGCAGCCGCTCCACTTCCAGCTCGGTGCTGCCACTCTGGACATAGCCCAGCTTCAGGGCGGCGGTATACGACAGATCAATGATGCGCTCAGAATGAAACGGCCCGCGGTCATTGATGCGCACGACTACCTGCTTGCCATTGCGAAGATTGGTGACACGCGCATAGGAAGGTATCGGCAAGGTGGGATGCGCCGCGGTCATCTTGAACATATCGTAGATCTCGCCAGATGCGGTACGCTGACCGTGAAACTTCTTGCCATACCAGCTGCCTTTCCCGCGTTGCACGAGAGGGCGATTGTCCGTGATCGGCACATACGTCCGCTCGAACACGGTATAGGGCTTGCTGGGGCCTTTTGCGTAGGGCTCGATCTTTGGCTCGGCATCCGGCGTATCCAGCAAGCCTTCAGGTACTTTGTCCGCCGGGCCGTCGTCAAGATAATAGCCCCCCGGTTTTTTGACGACGTTCGCGGATTCAGGCGTAGAGGAGGAAGGGGCGGAAACGACCGGCGGGGAGGAGGCGGGCGCAGCGTTTACTGGCGGCGTAGTCCGCGGTTCTTCACGCACAGACAGATCGACCGTGGTGCAGGCAGAGACACCCAGCGAAGACAGCAGCACCGCAGCGCCTCGCCAGCGACAGGGTGCAGTTGACAGCGATCGCAGCACCTTCATCGCAGTGCCTCCGGCCTCAGGTCTGCACCAGCTTGCGGTGACGCTGTATGCTCATCAGCGTACCGACACCCAGACTGAGCGTAACGAACGCAGTGCCCCCGTAGCTGATGAACGGCAAGGGCACGCCGACCACAGGCAAGATACCGCTCACCATGCCCATGTTGACGAACACATAGGTGAAGATGGAGAGAGTCAGCGCACCAGCGAGCAGCCGCGAGAACAGCGTGGGCGCATTCGCGGCGATGATCAATCCGCGCCCGATCAGCAACAAATAAAGCACAAGCAGCGCGCCATTGCCCAGCAGACCGAACTCCTCGGAGAATACGGCGAAGATGAAGTCGGTCGTTCGCTCGGGAATGAACTCAAGATGCGACTGCGTGCCGTTCAGCCAGCCCTTGCCGATCAGGCCACCCGAGCCGATCGCGATGGTGGATTGAATGATATGAAAGCCCTTGCCCAGCGGGTCAGAGGTCGGATCAATCAACGTCATGATCCGATGCCGCTGGTAGTCATGCAGCAGTGTCCACAGCAAGGGCAAGCTGGCCAGTCCGGTAATGCCCAGACCAATAATTAGCCGCCATGACAAGCCCGCAAGGAAGATCACAAAAAAACCGGATGAGGTCACCAGCAACGCGGTGCCGAGATCCGGCTGCCGCAGAATCAGACCGACTGGCAGCGCCAGCAGCAGCGCCGCGGTAAAAAAGTCGCGCCAGCGGATCATGCCCTCGCGCTTCTGAAAATACCAGGCCAGCATTAGCGGCAGCGCGAGCTTCATGATCTCGGACGGCTGAATGATCACGCCAATGTTGAGCCAGCGTCGTGCGCCATTCTTGATCAGGCCGAACATGGCCACGCCCAACAGCAAGGCTACGCCAGTCAGGTAGATCGGCACTGCGAACCGCATCAACTTTTGCGGAGGGATCATCGCCGCAATCCACATCACGGCGATACCGACCGCAATGTTACGCAAATGACCTTCGAAGCGTCCCGGAAAATCCATCGCCGCAGAGGACACTGCCAGGCATCCCAGCAAAAGAATCAGACTGAGAATAATCGTCAGCGAACGGTCGAAGATGAAGAAGCGCCGGCGCACTGTCTCGAGGACCGGATAACGACCTGCCTGAGCTACTGCAATCATGGTGCGCTCCCTGTAGAGACGTTTGGCGTGGCCGTTGCGGCGGGTTTGGTCGGTGGCTTGTTGGCATTGCCGGTCGACGTGCTGCTCGCGGGCTCGCTATTGCCTGATGCTGCTGGCGCAATAGCAGGTGCCGTGGGCGCAGGGCCGGGCTTCGGCTTCGGCGGCGTCGGGGCAGGCGCAGCGGGTACCATCGCAGGCTTGGGCGCCGCGGTCGAGGCTGCTGCGGGATTGGCAGTGCCTGCCGCCGGGGACACAACCGCTGCAGGTGCGGTCGCCGGTGTCGGTGCCGCTGTCGAAGCGGTGGTCGGCGCGGCGCCCGCTGGTGACGAGACCTCGGAGACCACCGGCTTGCCGGATTTCACGGGAATTTCGGGCCGCTTTCCCAGCAGGTAGTAATCGATCGCGAGGCGGGCGATCGGCGCGGCGGCAGCTGCGCCAAAGCCCGAATTTTCTACGATGACGGCAAGCGCAATCTTGGGCTTGTCGGCGGGCGCAAAAGCAATGTACAGCGAGTGATCGCGCAGACGCTCAGCAATCTTGCTGGCGTCGTACTTCACGCTCTTGCTCATCGCCGCCGCTTGGGCGGTACCGGTCTTGCCGCCGGAAACGTAGGGCGCATTTGCAAATGAGCGCGCAGAGGTACCTTCCTTCGTCACACCCACCATCGCCTGCCGGACAAAATCGACGTGCTCCTGCTTCAACGGTATCCGATAGCTCTCTTTGGGCACGGTGAGTTTGCGCGTTTTGTTGGTGCCGTTCTCGACCATCTTGACCAGATGGGGCTTCATCACTATGCCATTGTTGGACAGATTGGCGACTGCATGCGCCAGCTGCAGCGGCGTGAATGAGTTGTAGCCCTGCCCAATACCGACCGAGATGGTTTCACCGGCATACCATTTTTGCTGCTCGGGGCGCTTGTATGTCTGTCGTTTCCATTCCATCGAGGGCAACACACCGCGACGCTCGTTTTCAAGATCGACACCGGTCAACTGGCCGAACCCAAAAGGCTTCATGAAGTCATGTATCGCATCAATGCCGAGGTCGTTCGCCAGATTGTAGTAGTAGGTGTTGCAGCTCTGGACGATGGATTTGTACATGTCAACGCGACCGTGTCCACCCTCTTTGTCGTCGCGGAATTTGTTATTGCCGAACCAGAAGAAGCCTGGATCAGAGATTGCCTGCTCGGGCGTGCGCTTGCCCAGCTCAAGCGAAGCCAGCGCCATGTAGGGCTTGAATGTGGAACCGGGTGGGTAGCTGCCGATCAGCGGACGGTTCAGTAGCGGCTTGTCCAGCGAGGTATTGAGCTCTTCCCAGCTTTTCGCATCAATGCCCTCGACAAACAGATTGGGATCGAAGGTAGGCATGGACACATACGCGAGAATATCGCCAGTCTCAGGCTCGATCGCTACCAGCGCGCCGCGGCGGTCGCCGAAAGCTTGCTCGACGATCTTTTGCAGCTCGATATCCACTGAGAGAATCAGGTTGTTGCCCGCCGTGGGCGCGGTACGGGACAGATTACGGACCGCGCGGCCTCCCGCAGACACTTCGATCTCGTCATAGCCGGTAATGCCATGCAGTTCTTTCTCGTAGCTCTTCTCGAGGCCTTCTTTGCCGATGTATTCAGTGCCGCGATAATTTGCGCCGTCTTCGCTGGCCTCAAGGCGCTCTGCCTCAGCCTTGTTGACGCGGCCGATATAGCCGATCATGTGCGACGCCGTTTGCCCCAGCGGATACTGACGGAACAGACGCGCCTGAATGTCGACACCGGGGAAACGATAGCGCTGTGCTGCGAAACGCGCGACTTCTTCGTCCGTCAGTCGCGTGCGGATAGGCAAACTCTCGAATGTCTTTGATTCTTCCATCAGGCGACGGAAGCGCTTGCGATCCTTGGGCTGAATATCGACTAGCTGTGACAACTCGTCGATCACGGTGTCGAGATTGCGCTCGATCTTCGCCGGCGTGATCTCCAGCGTGTAGGCGGAGAAGTTACGCGCCAGCACCACGCCATTACGGTCAATGATCAGACCGCGGTTAGGCACGGCGGGAACAATGGAGATACGGTTGCTCTCGGCGCGCTCGAAATACTCGCTGTGGCGTATCGCCTGCAACCAAAGGAAGCGTAACATCAGCAGGCCGAAGCAGACGAACACCACCAAGCCGGCGACGGACAGCCGCATCCTGAACAGCTGTAGTTCGCGTTCTGTATCTTTAATCTCTGTCATTGCTTGCCGTAAGAGGGCCTCAGCATTTCATGCACGACGCAGGTTATGGCCTCAGATCGGGCGTGTCTCGTCACGATCGACTGCGCGTCGCTGCGGTGCCAGTAGCAGCCAGCAGACGACCGGCCAGATCATGGTCGCGACGATACTCTGCGCAAAAAACAGCCAGCCCGGCAGCTTGCCGGTGACAGCCAGCTGGATCAGCATTTGCACCACCTGCATCACCACCAGCAGCGGCAGCACATGCAGCGCCTGCACGGTAGGGCGGAACCAGAGCACGCGGCGATGGATGGTGATCGCGAAATAAGACAACAAGGTGTAGGCCAGCGCGTTCTCGCCCAGCAGCGAGGCGCTGTGCACATCCATCACCAGACCCATCAGAAAAGCGATGCCGATGCCGACTTTGCGCGGCTGATAAATGCTCCAGAAAACCAGCGTCATCGCGACGAAGTCCGGCACCCAGCCCCACGCGCCCCAGGGAAAGAGATTCATGAAGAATGCTGCCACCAGGCTGAACGCGATGAAGGCGGGGTTGACCGGCAGCAGAATGTGGTCACGATCGATCATGGGTTCTCCGGGTCTTTGCGGCGCTTGCGGGGCTCTGCCTGCGAACTGTTCTCCGACGGGGGCGGAGGCGGCATGTCTTTCGCTTCAGCCAAGAGCACTAGCAGTTGGCGGTGACGCGCGACGCCAGCGCTGGGTTGACAGAGAATGCGGGCGAAAGCATCGGAGGTTTTGGTATCCACCGATCCCACGGTAGCCACCGCAAGCCCGGAGGGATAGACACCATCGATGCCGGAAGTCAGGAGCACGTCGCCTTTTTGAATATCGGCATTCGACGCCATGAAGCGCAGCTCGAGCACATTCGACTGTCCGCGTCCGTAAGCCACGCTGCGAACACCGCTGCGCAGTACCTGCACCGGGATTGCGTGGTCTTTGTCGGTCAGCAGCGTAACCTCGGACGTGAACGGGAACACCCGCGTCACCTGACCGACCACGCCGAGGTCATCGATCACGGGCTGGCCAGCGAGAATGCCATGGCTGGACCCACGGTCGATGATCACCTTTCGCGAGAAAGGATCGCGCGCGTCGTACAGAATCTCGCTCATCACCGATTTCAGCGTCAGGCGCTCGGATGCGGCGAGCAGCTTTCGCAAGTGCGCATTCTCTGCGAGCAGGATCTGGCTCTGCTGGAGTTGCTGCGCATTGAGCACTTGCTGCTCTTTCATGCGAGCGTTCTCGACCTTTAAGCTGGAGAGCGAGCTGAAGTAATCCGTCGTGGCGAAAAATGCGTCGCGAGGCAGCATAGCGACGACCTGCAACGGGTACAGCGCCACGCCGACTGCCTGCCGGACGACGGCCAGTGCTTTCAGATGGGAGTCCGCCATCAGCAACCCCAGCGCGACCAGCGCGAAAATCAGCATCTTGGCTCGGGCCGATGCACCTTGCTTGAAGAGTGGCGGTGGCGTGTATTCCATCAGCGCGTAACTTTAAAACCTTTGACAGCCATCACAGCACGACCCTGGGGAAAGGGACCACATGCTGCCAGACCGGCGCCGCCCGGCGACAGCGGGCGGGCAGCAGAGAAACGGAGACAGTGAGGCCGGCAGCGAGCGGGGAGCGGACGGCCGGCGAGCATTTACTCGTAGGAGAACAGAGAACCGAGCTTGTCCATGCGCTCCAGCGCCATGCCGGAACCGCGCACCACACAGGTGAGCGGGTCTTCGGCCACCAGCACCGGCAGACCGGTCTCTTCCATCAACAGTCGGTCGAGATCGCGCAGCAGCGCGCCACCGCCGGTCAGCATCATGCCTTTTTCAGCGATATCGGCGCCCAGCTCGGGAGGGGTCTGCTCCAGCGCGTTCTTGACGGCAGAGACAATGCTGTTCAGCGGATCGGTCAGCGCCTCCAGCACTTCGTTGCTGGAGATTGTGAACGAGCGCGGGATACCCTCGGACAGGTTACGGCCCTTGACTTCCATTTCACGGACTTCGGTGCCCGGGAAAGCGGAACCAATCTGCTTCTTGATGGTCTCGGCGGTTTGCTCACCGATGAGCATGCCGTAGTTGCGGCGGATATAGTTGACGATCGCTTCGTCGAACTTGTCGCCACCAACCCGGACTGAGCCTTTGTAGACCATGCCGCCCAGCGAGATGATGCCGACCTCGGTCGTGCCGCCTCCGATATCGACGACCATCGAGCCGGTCGCCTCGGACACGGGCAGGCCAGCGCCTATGGCGGCGGCCATCGGCTCTTCGATCAGGAAGACCTGCGACGCGCCAGCGCCCAGCGCGGATTCGCGGATCGCTCGGCGCTCGACCTGGGTTGAGCCACAGGGAACGCAAATAA
>JBEDGK010000017.1:0-5309 GCA_041174665.1 Pseudomonadota bacterium | reverse complement strand
GAGTGTGCACCGGCACCAATACCCAGGTAATCGCCAAACTGCCAGTAGTTCAGGTTGTGACGCGAGCGCTGTCCCGCTGTGGCGTAGGCAGACACTTCGTAGTGCTCATAACCTGCCGCCGCTGTGGTGTCGACAATCATCTGCTGCATCTCGGCACTGGTATCGTCATCGGGCAAGTCTGGCGGATATTTGGCGAAGACCGTGTTCGGCTCCATGGTCAGGTGGTACAGCGACAGGTGAGATGGCTCGAAACTCATCGCGGTCTGCACATCCTCCTCGGCGTGTTGCAGCGTTTGCTGTGGTAACGCATACATCAGGTCAAGATTAAGATTACTGAAGTTCTCGCGTGCGATCCCGATGGCTCTTATTGCCTCTTCGCCGTCATGAATGCGGCCCAGCGCCTTGAGGTGCGAGGTATTGAAGCTCTGTATACCGATCGACAGGCGGTTGATTCCGATGGAGGCAAATGATCGAAATTTATCGGCCTCGAAGGTACCAGGGTTGGCTTCCATGGTGATCTCTGCATCCGCCTCCAGTGGCAGCAGGCTACGCAGATCAGACAGCAAGGTATCCAGCCCCCGGGCAGACAGTAGACTGGGGGTACCGCCACCGATGAACACGCTGACAATCTTGCGTCCCCAGATCAGTGGCAGCGATTGTTCCAGATCTGCACGCAGCGCAGCAAGATACGCTTCCTCAGGCAAGTCGCCGTTGGCCTCGTGCGAGTTGAAGTCGCAGTACGGGCATTTGCGCACACACCAGGGGAAGTGCACATACAGCGACAACGGCGGCAACGCTGTGAGATTCAATAGCCCGGGCTTGAGGTAGTTGTCCGCCACGCGAGCGGGAATGGCTTGCAATGGCGCGGGATGAATCGGGATCATCAGCAGCGCCTAAGACAGTTTCGCCATCAGCGCCCGAAGCGCTTGCCCGCGGTGCGAGAGCTCATTCTTTTGTTCGGCGGAGAGTTCGGCAGCGGTCTTGCCCAGCGCAGGCAACAAAAAATGCGGGTCATAGCCAAAGCCGCCCTCGCCGCGCGGCTCGGTGATCAGCTCGCCCTGCCAGCGCCCCTCGGCAATGACTGGCTGTGGATCCTCGGCATGCCTGACAAACACCAGCACGCAGTAGTAGTGCGCCGATTTGTCAGTGTGTGATGACAGGGCCTGCACCAGCTTGACATTATTTGCATCATCGGATCTGGGCTCACCCGCATAGCGCGCGGATTGCACGCCCGGCGCGCCGCCGAGTGCGGGCACGCAAATGCCTGAATCATCAGCCAGCGCGGGCAAACCGCTGGCGCGCGATGCATGTCTTGCCTTGGCCAGCGCATTTTCAATGAAGGTGGGATGCGGCTCTTCGGCCTCACCGATACCTAGTTCGGACTGAGTGCGCACACGGTAACCGAGCGGCCCCAGCAACCGAGAAAACTCTGCCAGTTTGCCCGGGTTGTTCGACGCAATGACCAGATCGCGACTCATGATGCTGCGTTATCCATCGTGCTGAGTCATCCGTTACGCGGCGAGACCGAGTGCCTGTTTCTGTAAACGGATCAGCTCACGAATGCCGGCGTCGGCAAGATCCACCAGTTGGTTCATCGTTGCGCGGTCGAAGGCATCACCCTCGGCAGTGCCCTGCAACTCGATGAAGTGTCCGGCATCGTTCATCACGACGTTCATGTCGGTATCGCAGCCTGAATCTTCGACATAGTCCAGATCCAGCACGGGTGTTCCCTGATATACCCCGACCGAGATCGCCGCCACAAAATGGCGCAGGGGGATAGCCGGTAAGGCGCCGGCCGCGACCAGTTTGCTGAAAGCATCATAGGCGGCCACCATCGCACCGGTGATGGATGCGGTGCGAGTTCCACCGTCAGCCTGCAGCACATCGCAATCAAGTTGCAGGGTGCGCTCGCCAAACGCGTGCAGATCGAATGCGGCGCGCAGCGATCGGCCGATCAGCCGCTGAATTTCTTGCGTGCGTCCGGACTGTTTGCCCCTCGCCGCCTCGCGGTCCATGCGCGTGTGGGTCGAGCGAGGCAGCATGCCGTACTCTGCCGTCATCCAGCCCTTGCCCTGACCTTTGAGAAAGGAAGGCACTTTTTCATCGATGCTGGCGGTGCACAGCACCCGGGTGTCGCCGAATTCAATCAGCACAGAGCCTTCGGCATGACGAGTGTAATGGCGGGTGATGCGGACCTCGCGCAGTGCGCCGGGCACTCGGCCACTGGGGCGTCCTTGATGAGAATTCGACACGTTGTCCTCGGAAGTGATTTTGGTTGTAGTGGTTGTATGGATTGTATTGCTTGAATCGACTGGCGCCGCCCTGCGGCGCGTGTCCGCACAACTTTCATCCCTGCGGCATCCGTCTAGTCGAGGCGCATGCGGGCAAGCGCACGCTCGATCTCTGCCAGCGCGCCCTCACTGCCACTGCCTGTCGCACCGGGCGATGCGCTCTGAATGCTAGTGATGACGCGATCGTGCGGCATGCCATCCGTGAGCAGCGAACTGTCGCTGGCATGCGCTCCTGGGTCGCCGGAATCCAGCCAAGTGAATGCAAGCACAGTGACATTATCGCCGGTTTTTCCTCCGGTGATCACGGCGCTAGAGACCATCTCCGGTACCGCTTGCTCGAGCGGGCTGACGGACAGCCGATAAGCAAGCTGATGCTCGGGAATGCTGTTCCACAAACCGTCTGAGCACAGCAGCAACTGATCACCCGCCCTGAGTGGCACGGCGCCCGACCGGTCGATGCCTGGCAAGGTCGGCGCGCCTAAACAGTTGTAGAGCTTGTTGCGGTCGGGATGACGTGCGCTCTCATAAGGCGGCAATCGTCCTGTCGAGATCAGCCGCTCCACATGCGAGTGATCAACCGTGCGCGCCAAGATGCGTCCGCCGCGCAGCCAGTAAAGACGGGAATCGCCGCAGTGTATCCACTGCGCCTGTCCCTGCTGGATCAGACAGACCACGATCGTGGTGCGCGGTGTGTCGGCAAGACGGTGCTCGGCGCGATAGCGATGCAGCGCCAGATGCGCGGTGAAAACCAGTTCTTCGAGAAATGCCTCTGGCTCCGCAATGGAAGGCTGCGCCGCTTTCTTGAAAAGCTCGCCCATGACCTGCAATGCCAGCACTGCGGCGATCTCGCCATGTGAATGGCCGCCCATGCCATCGGCCAGCATCAGGAGTACCGCCTCGCGCGTGAAGCAGTAGCCCATTCGGTCCTGATTGCTGGAACGTCCGCCGACCTGGCTGTCTTGATAGATAGAAAAACGCATGAGGTATCCGCATTCAGCTCATCAAACGGCGCAGCCGGGACAAGAGACTATGGCTGGCGCCGATCGGACCAATGCCATCTCTCATCGATTTCTGTAACGCGAACACGCTTTGCGGACGCTTGAGGGGATCCAGCATCAGGCTGGAACGCACCAGCTGCACCAGCTCTGGCGTATACAAGGCTTGCAGCTCTGCATAGAATTGTTCCATGCGATCGTCACGCCGCCGTTCGTGTGCAGATTGCGGTGGCACGCCCACCATGCAATTGAAGATGGTGGCACCGATGCTGTAGATGTCAGTCCACGGGCCCAGTTCTTTTTTGATGGACAGTTCGGGGGCCGCAAAGCCTGGCGTATACATCGGATGCAGCGTCGAGAGATCGGCATGCAGGGTCTGCCTTGCAGCACCAAAATCCAGCAAGATCGGCGTACCGTCATCACGCAGATAAATATTGGCTGGCTTCAGATCCAGATGCAGCAGCTTGTGGGTGTGCACCTCGCGCAGCGCATCCATGACCTGCGCGAACATCCAGCGTATGGCCTGCTCCGACACCAGTGGCTTGTCGCCGGATTTCTTGCGCCGAGTGATGTGGTCTTGCAGCGAGCGCCCCTGCTCATAGCCCATCACCATGTAGACGGTGTCATTGGCACGGAAAAAATTCAGCACACGAACGATATTCGGATGGCTGATCGAAGCCAGCGCCCTGCCCTCATCGAGGAAGTACTTCAACCCGACCCGATACAGCTCCAAATGCTCATTCGTCACGCAGGGCTGTAACTGTCCGGATTGGCGGCTGGCCAACGTGGCAGGCAAGTACTCTTTGATGGCCACAGGATGACCATGCACATCCTCGGCAAGGTACACAATGCTGAAGCCGCCCGAGGCAATCTTCTTTACAATGCGATATCCGCCGATGTCCAGACCATCCGGCAAGGCAGCATGTTGTTGGCCAGCCATTTCCCTCTTCTGCGCTCGATTGATTCCCGGGGTGGGATTGTGTGGACTTATTGGCTTTTTGTAAAGTTTTGAATGCGCGTTTGAATACCTGACAGGAACCCACTTTGACTATTAGCAGCATGACCGGCTATGGCGTTTGCTCGCGCGACAGCGCGGCGGGCACCATTACTTTGGAACTGAGGAGCGTGAATTCGCGGTTTCTCGATCTCCAGTTCCGAATGATTGATGATCTTCGCAATCTTGAACCCATGCTCAGGGAGGCGATCATCGCACGCCTGCAGCGTGGCAAGGTCGAGTGTCGTTTATCGTTCGGTCGCAAGAACGCCACAGGAAATCAACTTGCTGTCGATGACAACTTGCTCTCCGCACTGACCAGCGCTCAGCAACAGGTACTGAAAAAATTTCCTGAAGCACGTCCGCTGTCAGTGAACGAGCTGCTGCGCTGGCCCGGTGTGCTAGCCGAGAGCGAGCTCAGCCAGGACACGCTCGCCTCTGACGTGCAGGCTGCACTGGCAGAGGTGCTGCAGGCCTTCATCGAGTCGCGTCAGCGTGAGGGCGCCGCACTACAAGCGATGTTGAGTTCCCGCATAGAGCAGATCGAAGCCATCGTCACACGTATCACTCCCCTGGTGCCGCAGGCCATCGAAAGTTTTCGGCAAAAAGCTGTCGAACGCCTGCAGGAAGCGCTGGGCATCAGCCTGTCGACTGGCAGTGGCGCACCCAGCATCCCCAAAGAAGAGATTCAGGACCGCATACGACAGGAGGTCACGCTCTACGGCATACGGGTCGATGTCGCCGAAGAACTCAATCGGCTCTCGGGCCACCTCGCCGAGACGCGCGCCATACTCAAAAAAGGCGGCCCGGTTGGCAAACGGCTCGACTTCATGATGCAAGAGCTTAACCGCGAGGCCAACACATTAGGCTCCAAGGCCGCAGTGAAAGAGTTATCCGATGCATCGATGGAGATGAAGCTCCTGATCGAACAAATGCGAGAGCAAGTGCAGAACCTGGAATAATGTTTTCAGTGGTTTTATGTTGTGACTTTACAAGGATGTAAAGTTATATATATCAACAACTAACGAC
>JBEDGK010000016.1:0-3326 GCA_041174665.1 Pseudomonadota bacterium | reverse complement strand
ACCGGAAACGGGTGCCGCGGCTGCGGCAGTTGACCAACGTGGAGCGCGCGACCTCGCGCAAGGCAAGCGAGTCGTGGCAAATGTTCACGATTATGGCAGAGTTTATCGACGCGGCTGAGCGGCTCTCCGAGATACGTCCTGCGGTGTCGATATTCGGATCGGCTCGCATCCGGCCAGGTGATCCTTACTACGAAACGACCATCGATATCGCTCGTCGCTTGTCTGACGAAGGCTTTTCAGTGATCTCCGGCGGTGGCCCGGGCATCATGGAAGCGGCCAACAAAGGTGCCTATGAAGGAAAGTCGCCCTCGATCGGGCTGAACATCGAGCTGCCGCGCGAACAGGCCAGCAACACCTGGCAAAACATCTCGCTATCATTCCGGCATTTCTTCGCCCGCAAAGTGGCCTTCGTCAAGTACGCTGATGCGTATGTCGTGCTGCCCGGCGGCTTCGGCACACTGGATGAACTGTCGGAAGTGCTGGCCCTGATACAAACCGGCAAAACTCGCCGCATACCCGTGATCATGGTGGGGACGCCATTCTGGTCAGGCTTGCTCGACTGGTTCCAGCAGACCCTGGTGGGACAAGGCCTCGTAGACCCCGAAGACATGACCCTGGTGCAGCTCATTGATGAACCAGCAGACATTGTCGAGGCCATCTTTGCCTTCTATGAAGCGCGCGATATCGTGCCAGAGGAAACCGAGCACCCGCATCGCTCCTTCCTCTGAGCCCGGGGGAGATGAAAAAGCGGGGGCTTTGCTAGAATGAGGGTTACCCATGTGACCCGACGGGGAGCTCCTTCATGAACCACCACCGCTTGCTTCAGCAGCGCCACCTTGGCGTTGGCATTGCCCTGGCGCTGGCCACCTGCGCTCAGGGAACCGCATGGGCCGCAGACAGGCTGGAACCCCTTCCCGACGATCCGGCGATATCGACTGCTGTCAGCGATGGCACCACGGAAATAACGCAAAAGCGCGAGCAAAACGCTGTGACCTCGGTGCGTGTCAAACGCGGCACGAACATCTACCACGTGACGCCAGCCGAGCAGATTCCTTCATCCGAGGGCGGCGGCCGCGCAGCGCAGTGGGAGATCTTCCAGTTCCGTCCCGGGCGACCGAAGGACATTCAACCCGCACCGCCGCCGATACTCAACCGATAAATTATCCAAGCGCTGAACCGTATGGCTGCAACGCAGTGCGGCTGAGTTTTTCTGCTGCGTCTTGTTTCTCTTGTTTCTCTTGTCTATCTGGTTTCTTTTTTTATGGCAGTGTTCACTCCGGTCAGTCTGGAAGAGGTCATCCCATGGGCTGAGCAATTCCCTGTGGGCCGAATCCATTCGCTCGAAGGCATCTCTTCTGGCATTGAGAACAGCAACTTCTTTCTGAGCACAGAACGCGGCGAGTTCGTTCTGACGATCTTCGAAAAACTGAGCTTCGAACAGCTGCCGTTTTATCTGAATCTGATGCGACATCTCGCCGAGCGCGATGTGCGGGTGCCCGCCCCGCTGCAAAGCAGCCGGGGCGAACTGATTGCCGCTCTGCATGGCAAACCTGCAGCCATCGTCACTCGGCTGAACGGTCAATGGCAACCCTCGCCGGGTGCCGCACATTGCCGCGAGGTAGGTCGCATGCTTGCGAAGATGCATCTCGCCGGGCAGGATTTCCCGCTCTACCAGCCCAATCTGCGCGGCCTTGCGTGGTGGCGCGAGACCGCGCCCGAGGTCCTGCCCTTTTTATCCGAAGAGAACCAACAGCTTCTCGGTGGGGAAATGCATTTCCAGGAAGCCTTCAGCGCGTCTGAGATTTATCACGCGCTACCAAAGGGTCCGGTACATGCCGATCTGTTCCGCAACAATGTGATGTTCGACGGTGAGCAACTGACCGGCTTTTTTGATTTCTATTTTGCCGGCTGCGACACTTGGTTATTCGATGTGGCCGTGACCGTGAACGACTGGTGCATTGATCTGGCAACGGGTGAAACAGATGCGGTGCGCGTAAGCGCACTGCTCGATGCCTACGCATCGGTGCGCAACTTCAGCGCTGAGGAAAAACAGGCATGGCCCGCGATGCTGCGCGCAGGCGCGCTGCGTTTCTGGCTGTCCCGGCTGTATGATTTTTATCTCCCGCGAGAAGCCGAACTGCTCACCCCGCACGATCCGACCCACTTCGAACGCATACTCCGGCACCGCATCGCGCATCCGGTAGAAGGACTGGCCTGATCATGGAGCGCATACCTGCCAGCAGGGGCATCGAATGGATACGCCAAGGCTTTGCACTGTTCCGGCAGCAGCCGGCTGAGCTCTCGATGCTTTTCCTGCTGTACATGCTGCTGATGTTCACGCTGTCACTGATACCCATGATCGGGCAGATGCTGCCGTTGTTGCTGGTTCCGACTTTTTCCATGGCCTTCATGCAAGCTTGCGTGGAGATCGAAGCCGGACGCAAGGCCCGGCCGAACCTCCTGCTCACCGCTTTTCGCTCACCCGCACTCGGCACATTGCTGCAGCTAGGCGCGCTGTACCTGCTGGCTGCCATCGGCTGCGTGCTGTTGTCGTCGGTGATTGATGGCGGCAGCTTCTGGAAACTGATGTCAGGACAGCTGCCCGCCAATGACAAGAACTTGCAGGTGAATGATTTGCCGCTGGCGATGATGTTTGCGTCGCTGCTCTACATGCCTTTTGCGATGGCGTTCTGGCATGCCGCGCCGCTCGCCACTTGGCAGCGGATGGGCTTGTTCAAGGCGATTTTCTACAGCTTCTTTGCGGTCAGGCGCTGCGGCCGGGCGTTCATTGCCTATGCGCTGGGCTGGATTGTCATCGGGATCGCTCTCCCCGCCATCGTCAGTGCGGTGCTGAGCTTGCTGCTGGGAAAGACATTGGTCACCGTGATGCTGCTGATGCCGCTGTCGGTGATTCTGACGATCGTGATGTACTGCTCTTTCTATCCCACCTATCTGCAGGTTTTTGAGCGGCCGGAACTATCTGCCACTTAAAGTCACGCACCGAACAGCCATATCGAATTTTGTGAACCACGAACTCAAACATATGGTTCGTAGATTTAACGCAACAAATTTCGAGCTAATCGACTATAAATCATAGGTAAATTCTAGGAGGGAATATGTCGGTCAATGTCAATATTCGAATTCCATCAACGATTAATGACCTCAATACGCTTGATGCCAAAAAGTTCCAGAAAAGTGTGGAACGTAAGAATGGCTCAACAACAATCGTAGTGACTTACAACGACAAAGTACCAAAAGACAAGCTGGAAAAATGTGCCCAAAAAATCAAAAATTTCTTTTCAGGCGTAAAAAACGCAAGAAATAGC
>JBEDGK010000015.1:0-3903 GCA_041174665.1 Pseudomonadota bacterium | reverse complement strand
ACACTGCCCGTCGGTGCGTCACTGCTGATACGCATGCATGAAGTCACGCAAATGAGTATTCGCGATTTACGTGACCTGATGGGAGACCGCAGAACAAAATACCGGCTCTCGGATGCCCAGGGCAAGCCCAAGCCAGTGATCGAATCAGCGACGCAAAAATAACGCGTGGGCGACGGTGAGAGACCATCGATCCGTCAGTCGGGATTTCGCCCCAAAAAGCTGAATGAATCAGCTATGCAGAAAAGGGTCAGAACACGACCAGATCGCGCATGCTCTCACCGGCATCCAGCTTATCGAAACCGCGATTGATATCTTCCAGCTTCAGACGTTCTCCGAGCAGCTTGTTGATCGGCAGCTTGCCGCGCTGGTACAGCCCGATATACCGAGGGATATCGCGCGCAGGCACGCAGGATCCGATATAACTGCCCTTGATCGTGCGCTCTTCCGCCACCAGACTGACCTGCTGTATCGGCCAGGTATGCTGAGGATGAAAGAGGCTGGCAGTCACGGTAGTACCGCCGCGACGAACCACGCGATACGCCAGTTCCATCGCCGGTATCACGCCGGCCATCTCGAAAGAAAAATCAACACCGCCCTTGGTGTATTCCTTCACCTTGGCTGCGGCATCCGGATCGCGAGCATTCACGGTGAAGGTCGCGCCGAGCTCCCGCGCGGCGTCGAGCTTCTTGTCATTCAGATCGATGGCAACGACCTCGCGTGCACCAGACGCGACCGCACCGAGCAAAGAGCACATGCCAACGCCACCCAGACCGATCACGGCCGCCGTCTGACCCGGCTGCACGCGCGCGGTGTTCACCACAGCGCCGACGCCGGTCAGCACCGCGCAGCCAAACAACGCCGATTCCACCGGATCAATGTCGGCCTCGATCTTCACGCACGAACGCGATGAGACCACAGCGTGCTCGGCAAAGGCCGACACTCCCACATGATGATTCACCGCCTGCTGACCGAGATGCAGACGACGCGCACCTGACAGCAGCGTACCCTTGCCATTCGCTTCCGCACCGGGCTCGCATAGCGCCGGACGACCCTCCTGACAGGGCATGCAATTACCGCAGCTCGGCACGAACACCAACACCACGCGGTCACCGGCCTTCAGGTTAGAGACACCGTCACCGACCTTCAGGACAGTCGCTGACGCCTCATGGCCGAGCGCCATCGGTACCGGACGAGGACGCACGCCAGTAATGACCGACAGATCGGAATGGCACAATCCGGCGGCGGTCATCTTGACCAGCACCTCGCCAGCACCGGGCTCATCGAGTTCGATTTCTTCGATCTTCAGCGGCTTGCTCTCAGCGAAAGGCGCTTTCAGGTCAAGGGTGTGCAGAACAGCGGCGCGTGTCTTCATCAGCTTCTCCGAATGTATCTCTTGAATCAGATCGTACGACCACCATCGACAGGAAATTCCAGACCAGTCAAAAACTCCGCCGCATCAGTGCCGAGAAATACAGCGGCCGCGGCCATGTCACGCGGCTCGCAGAAACGTCCGAGCGGAATCGTCGCGACAAACTTCGCACGATTTTCAGGGGTGTCCGGTACGCCCATGAAATCGCCGAGCAGACCAGTCGCACCCATCACCGGGCACAGTGCATTCACGCGGATCTTATCCGGCGCCAGTTCGACCGCCATTGCTTTCGACAGCAGGTTCACCGCACCTTTCGAACCGTTATACCAGGACAGGCCGGGACGCGGACGGATGCCGGCAGTCGAACCGACATTGATGATCACTCCACCCAGGCCCCGCGCGCGCATCAGCGGAATCACTGCATGCGCCATGTAGTAGATCGATTTCACATTGACTGCAAACATGCGGTCGAAGGTTTTTTCATCGACCTGCAACATCGGCTGGTTCTTGTGCGTGGTACCGGCGTTGTTGATCACAATATCGGGCGTGCCGAACGCATCGACACAGGCCTTGACCATCGCATTGACCGAATCGGCATTCGCGACATCGGTCGCTACCGCTTTGGCACTGGCACCCAGCGCCTTGGCCACGCGATCGCCTGCATCCGCGTTCAGATCCGCAATGATGACCTTTGCGCCCTCGCGCACATAGGCTTCCGCCATCCCTTCGCCAAAACCGCTGCCAGCGCCGGTGATGATGGCTACCTTTCCCTGAAGCTGTCCCATAGTGTCTCCGATGATCCCGAATGAGTTACTGAAGCATCCCGTTTAACCATGATGCTGAACGATGGTTTTGGTCGTGCTGAATTCTTCTAGCGCCATGAAGCCTTTTTCGCGACCATGGCCACTGCGCTTCATGCCACCGAAAGGCAGCTCGACGCCACCGCCTGCGCCATAGCAGTTGATGAAGACCTGACCGGTCTGAATCCGCTTGGCCATACGTGCCTGACGGCTGCCATTCTCGGTCCAGACACCCGACACCAAGCCGTACTCGGTAGCATTAGCCAGTTGCACCGCGTCTTCTTCATCTTTGAACGGCATCGCCGCGAGCACGGGGCCGAACACTTCTTTGCAAGCCAGACGGTGGTCGCGCGGTACCGCGCCAAACAGCGCTGGCGCCACGAAATAGCCCTCCTTCGAGCAGCCATCAGCAATCGTGGCTTGCGCGAGTAAGGGCACTCCCGTCTTGATGGCATCCTCAATGAAGCCATTCACACGGTCGAACTGCTTCTTGTTGACAATAGGGCCACAATCGAAATCCATCTCCGGCGTACCCACGCGAACTTTCTTGAAAGCTTCGGCAACGCGCGCGACGAATTTCTCGTAAATGCCTTCTTGCACCAGCAGACGGCTGCCCGCAGAGCAGGTCTGACCGGCATTCTGAGTAATCGCCTTGACGATGATGGGCAGCGCCTTGTCGAGATCGGCGTCTTCAAACACGATCTGCGGCGATTTACCGCCCAATTCCAACGCGCAAGGCACAGCGTTCTTCGCAGTCGCTTCTTGCACCATCGTGCCGACTTCAGGTGAGCCGGTGAAGCTCACGTAATTGACATCCGGGTGCGCGGTCAGCGCGGCCCCCGCCTCATGGCCGTAGCCGGTCACCAGATTCAGCGCGCCGGCTGGCAAACCCGCTTCCATCAGAATTTCAGCGAGCTTCAGGCCAGACATGCAGGCATCTTCGGAAGGCTTCAGCACGCACGCATTTCCGGCTGCCAGTGCTGGCGCCACGGTACGGCCAAACATCTGTGCCGGATAGTTCCATGGAATGATCAGCCCCGCGACACCATGCGGCTCACGAATAATCTGCACGTTGTAACCGTTCAGGTAGGGCAGCTGCTCTCCATGGTGCTTGTCTGCCGCACCGCCATAGAACTCGAAATAACGCGCAACCGCGACGACATCTGCCCGTGCGACAGACAGAGGCTTGCCGGTATCGCGAGCTTCAGTTTGCGCAATGATTTCTGAATTCTTGATGATGAGTTCCCCGGCCTTGGTCAATATGCGGCCGCGCTCCGTCGCGGTCAGCTTGCCCCAGGCGCCGTCCATTGCGCGACGTGCGGCCTTGATCGCCAGATCAATATCGGCCGCCGTTCCGCGATCGAGCTTTGCGTACGCCTTCGCGTCACAGGGATTAATGACATCGATAGTCTGTCCGCCGGTGGCTGACATCCATTTGCCGTCGATGAGCAGGGTTGCCATAGTGCTCTCTCCAATCTTTTTTTGTTACTGTTGATGGCTACTAAGAAAAATTTTGCTTCAATGGACCAGCGCGTCGCCCTCGACCAGCTCGCCACGCTCCAGTGTCAGCGTCGCATCAGGTAGGTCGCGCAGCAGGCTGCGATTCGATTCAGTGACCACGATGCACAGCGCTGGATCAAGCTGATGCAGCCTGCGCAGCGATTCTGCGTATTGATTGGCCAGCACCGGAGCGAGTCCTTGAAAAGGCTCATCCAGCAGCACCAGTTTCGTGCC
>JBEDGK010000014.1:0-8800 GCA_041174665.1 Pseudomonadota bacterium | reverse complement strand
CGCCGCCTTCTTCGAGCTGCCAGCCAGCGCAAAAGCCCCGCCCTGCGCCGGTGACTAACATCGCGCGCACGCTCTCATCGACGTGCAGGGTTCTGAGCGTGCTCAACAGATCTTTCACTGCTTGCAGCGACAGGCTGTTCAGTGAATCCGGACGGTTCAATGTCAACACCGCGACGCCTTCGTCTCGGTTGAGCAGCAGGTTGTCGCTCATGGGGTCTCTCTATTATTTTTATTATTAGACGACGTTCAATTGACCTTGATTTGTCTGGTCCATCCATAAGGATCGGGTGCACGTCCATATTGGATGTCCGTCAGCGCAGTGTAGAGCTTTTGCGCCACCGGCCCGGTCTTTTCACCATTGATCCGATACTCTTTGCCCTTGTAGCCGAATTTCCCGACCGGTGATACGACCGCAGCCGTACCCACACCAAAGGCTTCGGTGATGCGGCCTTTTTCTATGTCGGCCAGCATCTCATCCACATCAATGCGCTCCTCGCTGACGGTGAAGCCCAGATCAGGGGCGAGCTGCAGCACGGATTCGCGCGTAACGCCGTGCAGGATGCTTCCCGTGAGCGCCGGCGTGATGATGTGCTTACCATCGCGCACGAACATGATGTTCATCGCGCCGACTTCTTCGATGTAGCGACGCTCGATCGCATCCAGCCACAGCACTTGCTGATAGCCTTGCTGACGCACCTGCTCCGCGACCCACACTGTGCCCGCGTAGTTGGCTGTCGTCTTCGCCTCGCCAGTGCCGCCGCGCACGGCGCGCACATAGTCATGCGAGATGTGCACCGACACCGGATTGAATCCCTTCGCAAAGTAAGGGCCCACCGGGCTCAGGAATATGTAGTGCATGAACTCGCGCCCAACGCGTACTTCCAATGTCGGCTCGCTGCTGAACATCACCGGGCGGATATACAGCGAGCAGCCGGGCAGGGTGGGCACCCACTCATGTTCGAGTTTCACCAAGGTTTCGATGTAGTCGATATGCGTATCCGAGTCGATCTGTGGCATTCCCAGGCGCACTGCGGAACGATTCAGTCGCGCCATGTTGCGGTCCACGCGGAACAGATTGATGTTGCCATCTGGGCGGCGATAAGCCTTGGTACCTTCAAAAATATCCAGACCAATATGCAGCACTTGCGCGACCGGGTGCATGGATATCGGGCCAAAAGCTGTTACGCGCTGATCATGCCAGCCCTGCTCCTGCGTGTGCTGCTGGATGAACATGCGGTTGGTGTACATCACGCCGAAGCCTGGGTTCTCGGGGAGTTCGACGGGGCGAGGGTTGTGCAGAGTTTCGATGAGCATTTGAGTTGTTGTGTGCAGCGAATGTTTGTCGGTGTCTGTAGTAATGGCGCTGAACCTCGGTCTGTGCCGCGGTGAGGATGAATAAATCTGCCGAACTTACAATGGGCATCCCGGCGCAGGCCAGGATCCATGCTGAATCCGGCAGTGAATCAGCCGAGCAGTGCGGACCTCACTTTCCCTCAGACTCTTTCCAGGCCGCCATCAAGGTATTCGACGGCAGGGATTCGTCCAGTAGCTTCTTGCCTTGCTCAACCCCCGCAACTGGCAAGCCTTTCGGATCAAGCAAGCCAATCTGCACCAGCACACTCGCCTGATCCCAGTAAATGTGTTCGTGATAGAGCTTGTCGCCTCTGAATTTAATGACAGCGAGCAGCGGAATTTCCACGCGCTTTCCCGTTGGTGGTATGCCGGGCAGCATCCACGGTATCTCGCAAGTGTGCGTGAAGCAGAACAGCATTTCATCGACTACCTGATTTGTTCCCACGGTACGCGAGATCGGCACCAGCGAGGTATCGGGCGGATTGCTGTTGACGAAGTGATGCTGGTAGAAGCGGTACAGGTCCTTGTAACCGACACCGCCGGTCATGGTCGGGATGTGGTTGACATAGGGCTCAGCGACCATGGTCGCCATGGTGTCATCCACGTTACGTGTCGCGAATTCATATTCGCAATGCTTGTCCCATAGCGCGGACAGATCGTAGTGCGGGCCAATTTCTTCGCGCAGCGCGGCGATACTGCGCTGATGTGCCATCAGTGCCGAGGGCTTGTGATAATGCTCGCCGTTCGGGCGCGCGAAAGCATGGTCGGCATCGGGATACACATAGATTTCCATACCTTGGTATCTGCCGAGGCGTTTCTTGATTTTCTCTTGCGCTTCGGGCGGACAGTATTGGTCCAGGCCTGCAATATGCAGTACCAGCCGGCATTCGATGTCTTCGGCTTCTTTCAGTGCATTCTCAATACCAACGCCGTAGTAGCCGATCGCGACATCGACATCGGTGCGGCAGGCTGACAGGTAAGCGAGTTTGCCACCGAGGCAGAAGCCGAGCACACCGACATCGCCGGTGCAGCCTTTCATCTCTCGCAGCGTGGTGATCGTATCCTGAATATCTTCTACGCCTAAATCTTCATCAAAGCCTTTATAAAACTCGAACGCCTTTTGCCAGTCTTCCGGCGTGTAACCGAGCTGCACACCCGGCTTCTGACGCCAGAACAGGTCAGGCACCAGTACCATGTAGCCTTCTTCTGCATAGTAATCGGCGATCTGACGCATGCTGGCGTTCACGCCAAAGATCTCTTGCGCGATCACAAGACCCGGGCCTTTGCCGGACGCGGGCTTGGCAAGGTAAGCGCCGAATTTGCCGCTGCCGTCGCTGGCTTCGATCTTGACCATGCGGGAAGTGATGGAAGGCGAACTGTTATTTTTCATGTCATGTCCTCGGGGCGTTCTTGACAGGATTCTGGCATCGGCGATTTTCTTGCACGCCGGTTTCGCCCGATACGGTAGCATACGCAGGCTGGACCCACACCAATAACAATAAGGAGACAAACAAGATGGACATCAAGAACAGCGTAGCCCTCGTTACAGGCACCAACCGCGGCGTGGGACGCGCCATTGTGGAGGCGCTAGTTGCCGCCGGTGCGCGCAAAGTCTATGCTGCGGCGCGCAATACTGATGGCATCAAAGATCTGGTCGCGGCGGGCGGGGGCAAGATCGAGGCGGTGCAACTGGATATCACCAATGATGCGCAGGTCGCGGCCGCCGCCGCGCACTGCAAGGACGTAAACCTGCTGATCAATAACGCGGGCTCCAACCATGCGTCCGGATGCATTTCCGCGCCGTCGCTCCAGGCGGCTCGCGCTGAAATGGAAACCAATTATTTTGGCACGCTGGCCATGTGCCGCGCTTTCGCACCCGCGCTCAAGGCCAATGGCGGCGGTGCCCTGGTAAATGTGATCTCCATTGTCGCCAAAGCCACGATTCCCGCGTATGGCTCTTACAGCGCGTCCAAGGGCGCGAATCTGCGCATGACGGAGAGTGTGCGCGCTGAATTGGCCGCACAGAAGACCGCTGTGCATTCGGTAATGACCGGTGCGGTCGATACGGACATGGCAAAAGGCTACGATGGTCCAAAGAACACGACGGCAGAAGTCGCGCAGGCCATCCTCGCTGGCGTACAAAGCGGCGAAGAGGATATCTATGTCGGCGACATGACCGGCTGGATCAATGGTGCGTTGAAAGAAGATCCGAAAGATCTGGAAAAGCAGCTCGCTGCCTTCCTGCCTGGCTGATCATCGAAACACGCATGGGGAGATGAGCATGTGTTGGCGGTTCAGAAGATATGTAGGGTTGTTCCTCTGGCCGCTGATGCTGCTCGTCCTGCCTGTGGCAGCGGGTGAGCAGATATCAGTTACTCATTGGGGTGTGCTGCTGTACGGCGCGCCCTATGCAGTCGCGATGGAGAAGGGTTACTTCAAGCAGGCTGGCATCGATATCGATGGCGTACTCAGCTCCAAGGGTGGCGGCACGACGCTACGCAACGTGATTCAGGGTGGCTTGCCTTTCGGTGAAGTTGCGTTGGGTGCGGCCATTGCTGCCGCGCGCGAGGGCATGGACATCCGCATCGTTTGCGGCGGCGTGCAAAATCTTTCCGATATGGTTTGGGTCACACTGCCGGATTCCCCTTTGAAGAGTATGCAAGACCTGAAGGGCAAAAAGCTCGGCTACACCACGGCCAAGAGCGTGACTGACATGGTGTCCACGCTGGTGCTCAATCACCAGAAAGTAACCGGCGTTGATCGTGTCGCGGTCGGTGGCATTGGTGCGCAGATCACCGCTTTGCAACAAAAGGCGGTTGACGCTGCGTATCTCGGGGAGCCGGTGTATTCGCAGAACAAGGCCAAGTTCCGAGTGCTGTTTCATGCACGCGATATGCTGCCTCAGGCGAATGTGACACAGACGGTCGGTGTCACTACTGCCGAATTTGCCAAGGCAAACCCCGACAAAGTGAAGGCCATCATCGAGGGGCGTCGGCGCGGTGTCGAGTTCATCTATCAGCACCCGAAAGAGGCGGCAGCTATCGTCGCCAAAGTCTATGCATTCGACGCCAAGGTCATGGAAGAAGCCATGCTGGCAATGGCGAGAGCGCATTACTGGAGTAATGGCGATTTTGATCTGCCGGGCATGAACGCGATGGCCGAGGGCCTGAAGCTGATGGGCGTGATCGATGGCGCACCGGACTGGCCGAAGCTGATCGACCGCAGCTTCCTCAAGCGTTGATGGCAGTCTCGGTGCAGGTCGACCAACTCTCTCTGGTCTATCGCAGCCACGACCGGCCGGATACACATGCCTTCGGCCCGCTGAGTTTTTCTGTCGCAGCGGGTGAGTTTGTCTCCATCGTCGGTCCCTCCGGCTGCGGCAAATCCAGCTTGCTCGACTGCGTATCCGGATTACTGCATGCGACATCGGGAGATATCAACATCGATGGGCAGCGGGTCCATGGCGAGGTCCCGCCACAAGTGGGCATGGTGTTCCAGCAGGATGCGAGCTTTCCCTGGCTGACGGTGCGCGACAATATTGCCTTTGGTCTTCGTCATGGGCGGCAATCGCTGCCATCCACTGAGATTGCGGCACGCGTCGATCAAGCCATGATTCAGGTGGGGCTACATGGCTTTGAAGATCACTATCCATCGCAACTCTCCGGTGGCATGCGCCAGCGCGTGTCCATCGCACGCACTCTGGTGATGCGTCCGCAACTGTTGTTGCTGGACGAACCTTTCGCTGCGCTTGATCCGCAGACGCGCTTGCTGATGGGAGAAGAATTACTCGGGTTGTGGCGTCAGAGTGAGGCTTCGGTGCTGCTGATTACTCATAGCCTTGAGGAAGCGGTGCTGCTGTCTGATCGTGTGCTGGTGATGAGCGCGCGTCCCGGTCTGCTGAAGCACGAACTGCACACTGGCTGGCCGCGAGATCGCAATGCCGCCACCGCCGCTGATCCGCAGTTTGCGCTACACGTCAACCTGCTATGGTCGGTGCTGCGTGACGAGGCGCACGCAGCGATGCGTATGTGAGCATGCCCCGTCTCTCGCGAATCCTGATGGTGCAGTGCTTGTTCGCATTCGCCGTGGTGGCGCTGCTGCAGCTAGCTTGCGACATGCGCTGGATCAAGCCTCAGGTGATGGTCAGTCCGCTGATCATGGCATCGTCGCTGGGGCAGTTGCTTAAGCAAGGGAAGGTGACCGCTGATCTGGCGGCCACCTTGTCCAGCGCCTTGCAGGCCTTCTCGCTGGCGATCATTCTAGGTGTGACCGGCGGTGCATTGATGCATCGCTACCGTCGTTTGCGACGCGTGCTGCAGCCCGTCGTGTCCTCTTGGTATGCAGTGCCGGTATTCGCGTTTTATCCGATGCTGATTGCCTTGCTCGGTCTGAACCAGCGGCCTGTCGTTGCGATCGCTACGATGTTCGCCGTGGTCGCCATGGCCGTCAATACGCTCGATGGACTGGACCATCTACCAGTATCGCTGCTCAAATCGGCGCGGTTGCTGCAGCTGTCACGGGTCAGCACGCTTTTCAATGTGGTGCTGCCTGCCGTGCTGCCCGCACTGATCACGGGATTCAAGCTGGCGGCCACCTATGCATTCATCGGCGTGATTGCCGCTGAATTCATCTTGTCCACGCACGGGCTGGGGCATGCGATTGCGTATGCTTACAATGATTTTGATATGCGTACCATGTATGCGCTGATGTTGCTGGTGCTGATATTGTCTGGTTCAGTACAGCTGGGATTGCTGGTCATGGAGCGGCGCCTACTGCGTCACCGTGCAACGCTGGGAGGCTCGTGATGCGCGCCAATGCAGATCGTCTCCTGGCAACGATTTTTCTGCTCGCACTATGGATCGTGCTGCATCATAGCCTCGGTGCCGAGGCACTGGCGTCGCCGCTGGCGACCATCGAAAGAATAATCGCGTTATTGTTCGGCTCTCGTTTATGGTTACATGCCTCAGTGACCTTGTCGGTCTGGCTTGCAGCCTTTGCGATGGCTGCGGTGGTCGGCGTGATCGCGGGCTTGCTGATGGGTCTGTATCAAAGCGCTGGACGGGTTGTCGAACCTTTTATCAGCGCGCTGGCGTCGCTGCCGAAGGTGACCCTGTATCCTGTAATACTCCTGATCTTCGGACTGGGTGTGTCGTCGAAACTGGTGTTCGGCTTCTTGCATGGCGTATTGCCTGTGCTGTTATTCACGCTTGGCTCGATACGCCAGATGCCATTGATGCAAATGAAGTCGGCGCGGGCGATGGGGCTGTCGCGTGCCAGCTGCCTGCGTCATGTGATGCTGCCGTCGATCTTGCCCTCGGTGCTGTCGGGTCTGAGGCTGGGCGCCTCGCTGACATTGCTGGGTGTACTGATCGGAGAGATGTTCGGCGCGCAAAAAGGACTGGGCTTTTTGCTGATGAATGCCATGGAGCTGAATGATACGGCCAGCTTGTCCGCACTGTCGGTGTTGCTGCTGATTGCGGCACTCGGGCTGAATGCCACATTCTCGCGGTTCGCTCGGGCGCAGCGCTAAAACATTGACGAATACCGTGTCAAATAAATGCAAATACCGTGATCGCTGTCAGTCACAGCACAATGTCGAACGATGCTGGGCACCCCAATAATCATAAAAAAATCCGGAGACCACGATGACTACGCTTCCTGCCACCATGAAAGGCATCGCAGCGCATGCTTTTTCGCTGCATGCATTCAAGCCTGTACAGCTCGATGTTCCCCGTCCAAGGCGGGGTGAAATCCTGATCAGAGTATCCGCGGCCAGCCTCAACTACCGCGACCTCGCGGTACTGGGGGGTAATTACATTCCCGGTCTTCCGTTGCCGCTGGTGCCGTGCTCAGATGCTTGTGGCCTGGTAGTGGAACTGGGCGAGGATGTCACGCAATGGAAAGTGGGGGACCGCGTAACACCTTTGTACACACAAGGCTGGTACGACGGCAAGCCGACGCCGCAGCAGCGTTTCAAACAAACCCTCGGCATGCCGCTGACCGGCGTGCTTCAGCAATACATCGCGGTGCCGGCCGAGGAAGCCGTCGCGCCCCCACCTTCATTATCAGACGTCGAAGCATCGACGCTGCCCATCGCTGCGCTGACCGCATGGTCTGCATTGCAGGAGGGCGGCATCAAGCCGGGCGACACGGTGCTACTACAAGGGACGGGTGGCGTCGCCTTGTTCGCACTGCAGTTTGCAAAGGCAGCCGGAGCGACAGTCATCATCACCTCGTCGAGCGACGAAAAGCTCGCGCGCGCGAGGGCGCTGGGTGCCGACATCACCATCAACTACAAGACGCACACCGACTGGGATGTGAAGGTCAAGGACCTGACCGGTGGTCGCGGCGTGGACATCGTGGTCGAGACAGCTGGCGCAACGCTGTCGAAATCGCTCGCATCCACGGTGTTTGGTGGTTTTGTCGGTGTGGTCGGATTTGTCGCGGGCTACGAAGCCACGATTCCGCTGCGCCAGATGATCGGGCCGATGATCCGCGTGCAGGGTATTGCGGTCGGTTCCCGTACGCGTTTCGAGCAAATGAACCGTGCGATGGAAATGCATCGTATCAAGCCAGTCATCGACCGCGAATTTGCGCTGGATGATGCACAGGCAGCATTCCAGCATCTCGCTAGCGGTGCACACTTCGGCAAAGTCGTGCTTGCTGGTTTCTGATTATTGAAAGCGAGACCGACATGCTAATGAAAGACAAAATAGCCATTGTGACTGGTGCGGCATCCATGAAGGGCATAGGCTGGGCGACTGCACGACGCTTTGCGGAGGAGGGCGCACGGGTCGCGCTGCTCGATCTGAATGCGGCCGCTGTGCAGGAAGCAGCGAAGGCGATCGGCAATACGCATCAAGGCTATGTCTGCGATGTACGAGATGCTGAGCAATGTCAGCAGGTGGTGGCGAAAATCATCGCCGACTTCGGGCACGTGGACATTCTGGTCAACAATGCGGGCGTTAGCCAGAGCAAGCGGCTCATGGACAGCACAATGGATGACTATGATCTGGTGCTGGATGTGAGTTTGCGCGGTGCTTTCAACATGTCGCGTGCGTTGGTGCCGCATCTTCGTTCACGCAAGAGCGGTGTCATTGCCTGCATGGGGTCGGTCGCCGCGCAGCGAGGTGGTGGTGTTCTCGGCGGGCCGCATTATGCGGCGGCCAAGGGTGGCGTACAGACGCTGGCCAAGGCGATGGCGCGCGAGCTGGGGCCCGATGGCATACGCGTGAATGCGGTAGCGCCCGGGTTGATCGATACCGACCTGTTGGTCGGCAAGATCGATGATGCCGGGAAGCAGCGCGTGGCAGACTCAGCGCCTCTGGGCAGATTAGGCACGCCTCTCGATATCGCCGATGCCTTTGTTTATCTGTGCAGCGACATGTCGCGTTTTGTGACGGGTGTGGTGCTGGATGTGAATGGCGGCTTGCACATTCATTGATAA
>JBEDGK010000013.1:0-6457 GCA_041174665.1 Pseudomonadota bacterium | reverse complement strand
GATACACAGCGATCGTCTGGAACTGCTGCAGCGTGCGAAGTGGGAGGCTAGTGCCCGTGCGACCCACTATGCAGAGCAGATCATGCGAGCGGTGTCGCAGATCGATCAGTTATCGATGTCGATCAAATATCAGTGGGAGAATAAAAAGGGCAGCATAGATATTGAGGAGCAGTACCGCAAGGGTGTATATGAGCGATCTATGTACCCAGTGCTCATCAATGCCGACGGTACCGCGATCCAGTCCACTCGACGGCTCTCCAGGGGCAGCCGCATGGGCGATCTGGAGTTTTTCAATCGGCACAAGGAAAACAATTCTCTGGGTTTGCTGATCTCTCATCCTGAAGAAGGAAGGGGGGGGTTCAGAGGCATGGAAGTCATTCGATTTTCACGCGGCTTGGCTGCCGGTGACGGACGTTTCGACGGCGTGATTATGATCGCTATCGAGCCCAGCTTTCTGGTCAGTGATCAGGATGAATCCCGGTTGCTCGTGGGGGATTTCATATCGGTGTATTTTAACGATGGCGTGTTGCTCACCAGCCAGTCGGGTGGAGGCTCAGGCATATCTTTCTACGTTGGATCGCCCTCGCTGCGCGGGTCGCATGGAATGTTGGCGCAGTCAGGAGAGTTCTTTACCGATCACCGCGCACGGCTGGTCGGCTGGAGGCGTTTGGAGGGTTATCCACTGGTCACCGTGGCCGCAATCAGCGAAGACAATGCGTTGCTGGCCTATCAATCCACGCAATCCACTTTTATAGGTATCGCTCTCGCTGTGAGCGCGCTGATTGGGTTGTTCTGTGCCGGAGGTGCATGGTCTCAGCTGCGCGCGATCGCCAGGCAGAGGCACGATGCTCAGGTGCAGGCGACTTTCCGGCTAGCAGTGGATGGCGCGCGCGAGGCATTCCTCATGATACAGCCGACTTTTTATGTGGACGGCCGCATCGATCAGCTGCTGATTGAAGACTGCAACGAGCGCGCAGCCGAGATGTCCGGCTACTCGCGCAACAAGCTGATTGGCAGATGCTGTACCGAGCTGTATCAGGGGCAAGCGCCAAACAGCGTGCGTGATTTCTTCGAGCGTGTACTGAGAGAAGGATTCGTCGAAGATGAATTCCATGTCGCACGTGGCAGACGACATACGCCGGGATGGTTCCAGCGACGTGCAGTGCACTCAGGTCTTGGGGTGGCGATGACCATCCGAGATG
This sequence comes from Pseudomonadota bacterium, assembly GCA_041174665.1. Lineage (GTDB taxonomy): Bacteria > Pseudomonadota > Gammaproteobacteria > Burkholderiales > Burkholderiaceae_D > Pernthalerella. The sequence goes on along the minus strand of JBEDGK010000013.1, from coordinate 5,255 downwards.
TCTCTGAAGCAAAGCAGCAAGCCGAGACGCTGGCGACCATGGCACGCACCGACTCGTTGACCGGTCTGCCGAATCGACATTGGCTCAACGATTATCTGCCCAGCGCCATCGCACGTGCTCGAGCCAGTGGACACAAGCTGGCGCTCTATTACATCGACATCGATAATTTCAAGGATATTAATGACTCGCTGGGCCACAAGAGCGGTGATGAGGCGTTGTGTGCGATCGGTAGGGGACTCAGCGTTGCGATTCGCGCGAGTGATCATCTTGCCAGAATCGGTGGTGACGAATTCCTCGCGGTGATCGAAAATCTCTCCGATTACGATACTGCGCGCCATCTCGCTTCCAAGTTGATCAACGCGATGAATCTAGAAGACACGGTGATGCCATGGCGTGGTTTCGTACCCAAGGCATCGGTAGGCGTGAGTGTATTTCCGGACCATGGTCAGGATATGGACAGCCTGCTGCAATCAGCAGATATAGCGATGTATCAGGCCAAGTCGGAAGGTAAATCTCGGTTCTGCTTCTACAGCGAAGAATTCGCTCAACAAGTGCGTGATCGCATTTCTACCGAGCGCGCACTGGAGCTGGCGATTGCGAACGACGAGTTCGTCATTTATTACCAGCCGCGAGCCGATGCACGCAGCGGTTTGTTGTCGAGTATGGAAGCCTTGGTCCGCTGGCGTCATCCGCAGCGCGGGCTGGTGGCGCCGATCGATTTCATTCCGGTGGCCGAGCAGTCAAGACTCATCGTCCCCCTGGGCGATCTGGTGATTCGTAAAGTCTGCGAGCAGCTTATGAAATGGCGTGACGCTGGTGTCACGCTGCGACCGGTATCGGTGAACGTCTCTGCGTTGCAGCTGCATGGCGACGGACTTCGGCTGGCATTGGCTGAGAGCCTCAGCCGTTTCGCGCTACCCTCCTCGCTAATTGCCATCGAGCTGACAGAATCCAGCATACTGGAGGAGGGCGGCGATGGCTTTGAAGAACTCAGTCGCTTGCGCGAGATGGGGGTGGAGCTGCAGATCGATGATTTTGGCACGGGCTATTCGTCGTTGTCCAAGCTGCAGCGTCTGGACATTGATGCCGTCAAGATCGATCAATCCTTTGTGTACAAGTTAGCGACCGATCAGCAGAGCCTCGCGCTGTGCCAAGCGGTAGTGTCGATCGGGCGCAGCCTGGATATTGACGTGGTAGCCGAAGGTGTGGAGACGGTTGAGCAGCTGCAACTACTGCAGCAAATGGGCTGCGACGAGATTCAGGGCTATCTGGTTTCCCGTCCGCTGCCAGCGGAACAGATACCCGCGCTGATGGATAAAAAATTTTTTGAACTATCAGCCTTGATTAAATAGGGCAGCCATACTCTTTGCATCGGGTCGGTGTATCACCGCTTTTTCAGTGATGATGGCGGTTACCAGCTCAGCGGGCGTTACATCGAATGAAGGATTACGCACAGCGACACCTTGTGCTGCCCACTGATAATCCCGATAACCTGTGACTTCCTCGTGCGCTCTTTCTTCAATAGGAATGAGATCGCCACTCGCCAGTGTCAGGTCAATCGTCGACAGCGGGCAGGCCACATAAAAAGGAATTTGGTGACGATGCGCGAGCACAGCGACCATATAGGTACCGATCTTGTTCGCCACATCGCCATTCGCGGCAACGCGATCCGTTCCCACGACCACGGCATCGATTTCACCGCGAGCCATCATATGACCCGCCATGTTATCGGTGATCAGCGTGACGGGGATATTCTCTTGCACCATCTCCCACGCAGTCAGGCGCGCCCCTTGCAAGAAAGGTCGCGTTTCATCAGCAATCACGCTGATTTTCTTGCCAGCCAAAACTGCCGAGCGGATCACGCCAAGTGCCGTACCATGCCCTGCAGTGGCCAGAGCGCCGGCATTACAATGCGTGAGGACACGCGCCCCATCAGGCAGCAGCGTAGCGCCCCTCTCGCCGATCGTGCGATTGATGCGAATGTCTTCTTCATGGATGAGTTTCGCTTCGGCGAGCAGCGTGGCGGCCAGCGCAGTCTTGGCCAGTCCCGCATGCTGGTTCCAGCAAGCACGCATGCGGCCGAGTGCCCAGAACAGATTGACGGCGGTCGGTCGGCTGGCAGCCAGCTTCGCGATGCCTTTTTCCAGCGCGGCCGAAAAATCTTGGTCACTAACAATACGGCACAGTCGTATTGACTCTAGCGCAACGCCATACGCCGCCGCAACGCCAATTGCCGGGGCGCCACGTACCACCATGTTGCGGATGCCTTCGGCGACTGTCTCGGCGGAGTCATAGTCCAGATACTCGAACACCGCTGGCAGACGGGTCTGGTCGATCATCTGCAAATGCCCGCCTTGCGGCGCATCGTGCCAGCGCAGCGCCTGTACCGGTTCACTCACCCTAGTCTCCCTCGAATTCGCAGAGAGCGAAAACAGGCAAACCTTCATTCTCGAGCCGCTGGCGCCCGCCGATGTCTGGCAAATCAACCAGGAACGCGCACTCGACGACCCTGCCCCCCATTTTTTGGACCAGCGTCGCCGCGGCTTGTGCAGTGCCGCCTGTCGCTAGCAGGTCATCAACGATCAAAACATTTTCTCCTGCTTCGATCGCGCCGTGATGAATCTCGATCCGGTCGGTACCGTACTCCAGTTCGTAATCATGTCCCATCGACTCGCCGGGCAGCTTGCCTTTTTTTCGGATGGGTACGAAGCCCAGCTTCAGTGCATAGGCGAGCGGTGCGGCAAACATGAAGCCACGCGACTCGATGCCAACGATTTTGGAAATAGTCTGTCCGCGATAGCGTTGTACTAGTGCTTCGATGGCGGCATGAAAGCCGGTGCCATCTTTCAGCAGGGTGGTAATGTCCCGGAACTGAATACCAGGTTTCGGATAATCGGGGATGGTACGGATCAGCGAGGTGAAGTCCATAGTGATATGCATTGATGTAGTTATTGATGTGTCTGATTGACGTTTCGGCCATAGCTGCGGAAACGGGCGATGACGGCTAGCATTTCCTCAGATGAGAGCAGCACAGGCTGGCCCGTCTGTCGCGCAAGCAGATATTGCTGGCACAGTGATTCAATTTCTGTCGCCACGGCCATGGCTTCATCCAGATCGCGCCCTGCGGCAATCAGTCCATGGTTTGCCAGCAGACAGGCCTTGCGATCTTTCATTGCACTCACGGCATGGGATGACAATGTCTCGGTTCCGAACAGGGCATACGGCGCGCAACGGACTGAATCGCCACCCGCAATCGCTATCATGTAATGAAATGCCGGCAGATCTTCTCTCAGACAGGCAAGTGCCGTCGCATGCGGTGAATGGGTGTGAACGATCGCGTTCAGTTCCGGGCGGTTTTTCAGCAGGTCGAGATGAAAATGCCATTCGCTGGAAGGTTTTCCCTCACCGATGATCTTGCCCGTAAAATCCATCGCCACAATACCTTCGGGGTTCAGCTGCGGCACCGGTACACCCGACGGTGTGATCAAAAAATAATCGCCTTCGCGGCAGCTGACATTACCCGAGGTGCCCCGGTTCAGGCCCGAGCGCTCCATCTGATGGCACACCTCAATGATGCGCTGTCTTAGCGTGATCGAATTTGCGCTCATTGCTTCAGCACTCTGCCCGCAACTGCCGTGAGTTTGTCGATCATTGCCGGGTCGCGAGCATCTGGCGCCGTGATCAGCGCATGCTCCAGCGCCTGCTTGCAGGAGCAACTGGCAGAATGAGCATCATTCTTCACGCGAGGCACCACGCGCTTGACGAGATCTCGGCCCTTGTCGGCATTGCCGACCAACACGCGAATTACCTGTTCAACGCTGACATGCTCATGATCAGGATGCCAGCAATCAAAGTCTGTCACCATCGCAACCGTGGCGTAACAAATCTCTGCTTCACGCGCGAGCTTGGCTTCAGGCATATTCGTCATGCCGATCACATGACAGCCCCACTGCCGGTAAAGTATCGACTCTGCCTGACTTGAAAATTGCGGGCCCTCCATCGCGAGATAGGTGCCACCGCGAGCGGCCGTGATATCCACTTCGCTCGCTGCCTGCTGCAGGTGATCACCCAGACGCGAACATACCGGATGCGCCATCGATACATGTGCGACCAACCCCTTGCCGAAAAAGGATTTGTCGCGGGCGAAGGTGCGGTCGATAAACTGATCAACGATGACAAAGGTACCTGGGGGCAGATCTTCTTTCAGTGACCCCACGGCAGAGAGCGAAATGATATCCGTTACCCCGAGGCGCTTCATCGCATCGATGTTGGCGCGATAATTCACATCGCTGGGTGAGAGTTTGTGCCCCCTGCCGTGGCGCGGCAGGAAAGCCATTGGCTGCCCAGCCAGTATGCCGGTCAGTATCGCGTCGGAGGGTTCGCCGAATGGGGAGCTGACCTTCATCCATTCCGGGTTTTCCAGTCCGTCGATTTCGTAAATGCCGCTGCCGCCAATGATGCCGAGGCGTGCGGGCTGGTTTGCGGGAAGCATCAGGGGTGTCCTTGCCAGAGATAAGCCTAGACTCTATCAAACTTCCCTGACAGTAAAACGCTGGAAGAATTTTCAGGCGGACTGGCAGAGCGCCGCCTATCATGCAAAAGCAAACAGCCCGGCGTCAGTCCGGGCTGTTTGTTTTGAATCGGTTGGGGTGGCCGATGGGACTCGAACCCACGACGACAGGAATCACAATCCTGGACTCTACCAACTGAGCTACGGCCACCGCTGAGAAAGCTTTATGTCCGGCCCTCGCCGAAACAAGCCCATCATTATACAAAACTTCCTCTCTATGGGCACGCTTTGCGCGTGGATACCGGGATTTGGCGGGTATTCAAGCATTGTCGAGCGCGACAGCGACTTCCTCAGCGCTGACTTCCAGCTCCATGAGCAGCCGGAAAGCCGTGGACAGCGCGGTGCGGCTGCCCGTAGTGTAGGCGGCCAGCGGCCCAGACGTGGCGCCAGCACGTAGAACATCATGCTGTGACAGCAGCCGCAGCAACTGCCGTGCGACTGGCTCGCCCGTGTCCACCAGGGCTACGCTGTGTCCGGCATCCGCTGCTATTTTTGCGATCAGCGATTGAACGAACGGATAATGGGTGCAGCCCAGTACCAGTGTGTCGGCCTGCTGCCTCAAGAGCGGAGCGACATAGCGTTCCACCAGCATCGCCGTCTCGCGTGAATTCAGCTCGCCTTTTTCAATCTGGTCTGCAAGACCATTGCAGGGTTGCGAAATAAATTGCGTGCCGGTGGATTCGGC
>JBEDGK010000012.1:0-7458 GCA_041174665.1 Pseudomonadota bacterium | reverse complement strand
GTTCGCTATCGCCATCGACTACAAAATACCAGACACCGCCATACGAGAAAGCGAGATCGTAGCGTTTCTGCAGATCGAAATTCGTGACATTTTGCAGCGAGAGTGAAATGTTCGGAAACTGGTGCAAGCGCTCGGACGCGATCGACAGCATTGCCTCGGTAAGATCGACGCCCATGATTTCCGCACCTGGCTGGCGCTGGCCAAGTTCTTCCAGAATCAGCCCCGTGCCGCAACCGATCTCAAGTACGCTGCCGAAGCTGCTGTTTCGGGTAATGTTTTCTACGATCTTCTGATAGTCGTAGTAGCCTGATGTCATGATCAGGTCGTAATACGCTGACATATTGGTGTAATCGCCCATGTGCTTTTGGAACTCCCCCGGTTTGTATCTTGTGCGTGCGTAAGACGGTTGCTGCCTTGCACTTTATTTATTATGTGGCGCCCATTCGTGAAGATAGGACGTCGTTTTTCTGGTCGCATGAAATGGAAAAAACAAGGCGGTGGTGGGAATGGAGATCGGTATCCTTCGGAAGCGATAGAGCGCGACCAGCAGGCCGACGGCTTCGAGGTACAAGAACATCGGGAACAGATCAGCCAGTTTCACCGTACCCGACCCGAGGATGGTCTGCACTTCCTGAAAAATGACCACTACCGTCAGCACGGCGATGACAGTCAGAATAGTTCTTTCGATGACCTCGACGATTTTTTCTGCGATGGACATGGCAGGTCTGCTCTCCTTGGCCACGTCTATCAACTGAAGATCATCACGGAGGCCAACCCGCAGAGCAGGAGCAGAATCACCAGCAAGCTATGCTGAATCACTGTCAGCAGGCGGCCATCCGGCGTGTTCCTGTATGTTTTCGTCGCCGCCTTGTCGATGTGCAGAAAGCCAGCAAGATATTCAATCATCATGATGATCATCGCACCTGCCAACAATCCCTGACCAAACAATTGAAGTTTAGACATCATCGCCTCCTGTTTTTTGTGATTGCGCTCGGGAAGTGCTGCCTCTTTCCGCCAAAGGGATGTCACAAGCGTCAACCATAATCGCCCTTTTCGTCAGTCAAGCACCTTGCGATTGTTCTTGACCGATATACCCATCGCGTACGGTTCCAGGCTTTGCTCGCTCACACCGTAGGCGGCCATGAAGCGACCGAACAGCGCCTGCTCCTGCGGAGCAGCTACGCCATCGGCCAGCAAAGAATCGAGTAAATTCAGCAGCACGCACAGCTTCTGATCAGCATTCAGTAGCGCAGCAGATTCTGCGAGAAAGGCATCCAGATCCTTGGATTTCGCATATCTGCCGGCATTGTCGAACAGTGTTTTGTCATTGCCCAGTGCCTGCAGAACCTGACCAATTTCCTCTGCCTCCACCGCTCCGTCTGCATGAATCATGTGCAGCAGCCCAACTGCCAAGGCCAACTTGGGCGTTAGATCCGGCGGACTTCCTTTGAACATATCGAACAATCCCATGGCTTGCCTCTTTTTTAAATGATTAGTAATGCGACCAGACCGTGTCACCGTGTTTTTCGCTGCATGGATTCGCTGCCAATGTTAACCGAGACACCCGACCTGGAGACAGTCCTGCGCTTCAAAAATTGGACAGCCCGCCGGTATGTTGCCATTATCAGATCGAATAATCGAATGATCGAATAATCGAATAATCGAATAATCGAATGATCGAATGATCGAATGATCGAGTCATCGGATGACAACATAGCATCTCGAATTGTCGGCAGACGGCCTGATGCCGGCGCCTAAGCTAACTTTTGCTAACGAAAACCTGCTGCAGGCGTAGCCCGCCAAAGAAAAACGCCTGCTTCTATTCAAAGCAGGCGTCCAAAGGGAATAGCGCGTCGGGTTACTTGCCACGTAATCCATCAAACACTTCCGCAAAACCGGGCTGGTTGTGATGACTGATCACGCCGCGTGCCGCTTCAATCACCAGCGGCACCGGATGTCCGCGCAGTGTGTTGACGATCATTTCGTTGATGACCTTGTAGACCTGACCGTCTTCGTCGATGATCTGGCCAAGGCGGTTCGCCAGCGGATCGAAGACGCCGTAGGCCACGAACACCCCAAGGAAGGTACCCACTAGCGCCGAACCGATCAGGCCACCAAGAACAGGCGGCGGCTGGTCAATCGCGCCCATGGTCTTAATAACGCCCAACACGCATGCCACGATACCGAGCGCTGGAAGCGCGCCAGCAATTGAGGACAGCGTACCCTGATACTTGAGCTCGTCGTGGTGGTGGGTCTTGATCGCGTTCTTCATCACGTCATCGACGGCATCCGCATCCAGATTGCCCTGCGCAATCACCACCAGCCGCAAGGTGTCGCAGATCATGTGGACGATGCCATGGTCGGCAGCGAGTTTCGGATACTCGCCAAAAATGGCGGATGAATCCGGGCCTTCGACGTGCGCCTCAAGCGCAACGGCGCCTTCTTTCTTCATCACATTCAGCAGCTTGCCAACCAGAAGAATCAGATCGAGGTAGTCCTGCGCGCCGTAAGTCGGCCCTTTGATGCATTTCACAATGCCACCGATCGCGCCCTTGAAAATGCCCATACTGTTACCGACCAGTGCCGCGCCGATCGCTGAGCCGACGATAATGAAACCTTCAATTGGAGCGGCCTTGATAATCGGGGCCATTTTTCCGCCCGCCATGATGTAGCCGCCAAACACGCAGCCGAACACGACAGCCAATCCCACAAAGAAAAACATGTGCCTCTCCTTAAGCAAGCCGCAGCACGCCGCATCACGGCGCACGCCATCGGTTTGTATATCGACACGGGCGGCAATAATTGAAGTGCGCCGCCGAACGGTATTATTGCAATTGTGAAACAAAGCCAGCGTGAATACTAGCCCCGAAAAGCGCTACGATCGCTCGGATAAACAGATTTATTGCTTTTTTAAAAACATATGTCGACAAAACCGATTCGAAATTGATTCAGAAAAGACACCAGATACCGAGGCAGCGACCGGTTGCCAGTTGAATCAAGAAATCAATCAGCCCACCGATCAGCATGGCGGGAACGCCGAGATAGATGAGGATCAGTAGCCAGCCTGCTGCCGTGATGCGTGGCTTATCGATGTCATAGCCGAGGATGGGCTGAGGTTTTTCTTTTTTCATCGAAGGGCCAGATAGACGCGACATACCGAGATCGCTACGCCGTCCGATTATAGCCACTGAACACACGCCACAAGCCGTCGCCTCTCAGATTTATGCATATTCTCTGGAACCAGATTGATTATCAGCCGTGGGACATCGCTCACGCTGCCCATAACAGCGCGATGCAGCAGGACTGGGCCTATGGCACAAGTCTCAAGGTGCTTGGCATTGAGGTGCACCGCGCCGAGGTAATACTCGAAGGTGAAACGGTCGCGCTCGCCCAATTCATCTGTCGACGCTACGGTTTTCTGGTGGGATTCGCACTCTGCACGCGTGGCCCGATATGGCTCAAGCCCCTTCCGGCCGCTGAGCGAGCGCGTATCTATGTCGCGCTCAAGCGCAGCTTACCGATGAAGCGCCCTCGGTTTGCGCTGTTCTCGCCCGATACCCAGGATCCATCCGATGAAAGCCTGGCTCCGCTGACGCGCGTGATGACCGGTTACTCGACTGTGCTGATCGATCTGAGCCAAACGCCCGAGGCGTTCCGCGCCGGCATGGAGGGACGCTGGCGTAATCGGTTGGTGGCCTCGGAAAAAGCCGGTCTGAATGTCGTTCGTACAGGTGCCAATCCCGCACAATACCGTTGGCTGCTTGAAGAAGAACAGTCACAACGGCAGAGCAAGGGATTCCATGGCCTGCCTATCGAGTTTGTGCAAAGTTATATTCATTCGCGCAGCCAGACCTCGAAAACCATGCTGGTGCTGCGCGCCGAGCACAAGAAAGACAAAGTCGCTGCGATGCTCTTCCTCCTGCACGGCAGCTCAGCAACTTACCACGTAGGTTGGTCCAATGAGACGGGGCGCGATACGAATGCGCATAACTTGCTACTCTGGCAGGCGTTTCATGAGCTCAAAGAGCGAGGTATACGCACGCTGGACCTTGGTGGCATCAATACGCGCAGCCTCGCGGGCATTTCGCGTTTCAAGATAGGCTCTGGCGGCAAGGTCGTGACCTATGCCGGGACTTACGTGTGAATGATTGACCCTCGGCCAGCGCTCAATCGCGCCGGAACGGCGCGCGGTAAATCCAGACAGGCTTGTCGGGCAGTGTATCCAGCACCGCATCTGGCTTGAGCTCTTGCGCCACAAACTCCAGACTGATCAGATACGCGCCCGGTTTCATTTCTGCATTCGCTTTTTCAACTGCCCGAGGCATGGTCTCTGGCCGCTGAAACAGATAGACCATGTCATACCGACCCCAGTCATCTCGCCACATATCGCCCTGCCGTATGCGCGCCCACGGGCACAACAAGCCTGTAATTATCCGCAGCGGCCAACTCCATTCCGTGCCATGCAGCGTGACGTCGGGATACACGGCACGCAAAGCGCGCAGTCCGTGGCCCAGCCCGCAGCCCGCATCAAGCACCAGCGCGCCAGCGCGCAGCGGCGCGTGAACCGGCAGGTCTGTCAGTGCAGCAGCAGGCGTCGGAAACAGCGGCGCATCGCGCCACGCATTCATGGGATAGACCAACAGCACGATCAACAGTGGTAACAACCACGCCCAGCCGGGCAAAGCGCCCGCGCCAGAGAGCAGCAGCGACAGAGGAAACCCAGCGGCCACGGCAATCCGACGTGAGAGCGTCCCGGTCAGCACCGATACCAGCGCGCCAACAGCCGTCGCCACCGTCATGCTCAGCCAGGGCGACAGCTCGATACGCAACAGCACCAGATAGATAATCCAGCTGAACGCCCAAGCCAGCAGCGCAGGCGCAGGCCATCGAAAAAGGAAAAAGTTTATTTTGAGCACAAGCGAATTATATTCGTCACGTGCGCAGCGGAACAAACACGACTACACTGCGTCCGCAGCATCTTTAACTACACTCGGAGAGCCAGATGAAAGTCAAACAAATACTGACCGGCGTGGAGCTAGTGATCGCCGACCTTGAAGTCGAACTCAATGGCAGCATGCACTCAAGTCACACGCTGTGCGCGCTACTGAAAGATGACAATCAGCGTGAAGTCCTGATACCGCTGAATACCCCTGATGGGCGTCCTATCTTCATGAACCCGGACAATGCGATCGCTGACGGCGTCGGGTCGCATGGCACGTCCTGAGGAAGCTGAGTCATGCCCACACGCCAGCTCAGCGAAACCTTCATTCGCTTTTTCGAGTCGGAAAAATCTGGTGGCATCCTGCTGCTCATCTGCACCGCTTTCGCGCTGACGCTGGCGAATTCGACGATCGGTCCGCAGTATCTCGCTTTCTGGCAAACGGAGGTGCTGGGGCTGAGCCTCGAGCACTGGATCAATGATGGTCTGATGGCCATCTTCTTCCTGATGATCGGCCTGGAGCTGGAGCGCGAACTCTATGTCGGTGAGCTGTCGAGCCTGCGCAATGCACTGCTCCCGATATTTGCGGCGCTGGGTGGCATGCTTGTTCCGGCACTGATCCACTATGGGTTCAATGCCGGCCTGCCCGCACAGGCGGGCATCGGCATACCCATGGCGACCGATATCGCGTTCGCGCTGGGTGCGCTGGCGCTGCTGGGCGCGCGCGTACCTGCGTCGCTGAAAATCTTTGTTGTGGCCTTCGCCGTCATCGATGATCTCGGCGCAATCGTGATGATTGCACTGTTCTACTCGAAAGGTGTGTCGGTCACCTATCTCGCGGGTAGCGTGGCCATATGGCTGGCGCTGCTGCTGCTCAATCGCTTCCTGCGCGTCACCTATTTGCCAGCCTATCTGATCGGCGGTCTGCTGATGTGGTTGCTGATGCTAAAGTCCGGCATCCACGCCACCCTCGCTGGCGTCATGCTCGCCTTCGCTATTCCTTTCTGGTCGCGGTCAGAAGAAGAGCACTCACCTTCCCATCGGCTGGAGAATCAGCTGCACCGTCCGGTCGCGTTTATCGTGCTGCCTCTGTTTGCACTGGCGAACACCGGCGTGCTGTTGAATGCCGATCTGATCTCTGAACTATTGAGCACCAACAGTCTCGGCATTCTCGCCGGACTGGTGATTGGCAAGCCGCTGGGCGTGGTGCTACTTTCCATGCTGGCGATATGGATAGGCCTGTGCAAACTGCCACCGGACATGCGGATCACACATCTTGCAGGCGCGGGTGTCCTGGGCGGAATAGGTTTCACGATGTCGATATTCATCACTAATCTGGCTTTCGCGGATGATCCGATCAATGTGCATAGCTCAAAGATCGCGGTGTTCTGTGCATCGCTGATTGCAGGAATCCTGGGGATGGTCTGGTTACGGTTGTGCGCGATGCCCGATGACGAAGACAGCGCTGCACAGCAAGGCGGAATGCAAGGGAAGCGCGAAGTGGTTTGACGAGGTGATCAACTCCGGGTTGTACCCCGCGAGTTGATCACGGCAGCTTACAGAAAGCGGTCCAGCAGCTTGCGTGACTGCCTGTCCAATGCCCGCATGTCCAGCACTCTATAAGTAAGGCCGTGATTGTCCGTGATCAGCAGACCGTTGCCGCGCAGGCGACGAATGTCTTCCTCGCCTTTCAGCACAAAACTGCTCATTCCTCTGTCGGTTTGCACCGTCCACGTGCTGGGTGTGGAAAAAGTCGAGACAGAAAAAAGCTTCTCGATGTAGGGCATGAAATCGCGCTGCGCAATGTCGTCGAGTAGCAGCGAGCGGCTCTTGGCATCGATATCGGCCAGCCTCGCGATGAAGGCCAGCTCGTGGCCGTCGGCATCGACCAGCGACACATACTCGCTGGGCGCATCAATGGGAAACGCGCGCACCGGAGTCACGCCGACATGCTGTTGACCTGACTCATCCGTGAATACCAACTGGCCGTGTGCATCGCGCATCAGCCGATGACGGTGCGAACTCCACGATCTGCTGCTGACTTCGGTCATCATGACGCCGCCTTGGCCAGAGGAATGTGCAGACGAGGCGGGTCCTCGTCCTCGGTATCGACATTGCGCGCCTGCGACTCGTAGAGCCGCCAGTACGCGCCGCGCTTTTCCATCAGCTCATCGTGCGAGCCGACTTCAACGACCACGCCGCGATCAAGTACCACCAGTCGATCAGCCCGTCGCAGCGTGGACAATCGGTGCGCAATTGCAATCGTGGTGCGGCCCTGCACCAGATTATCGAGCGCGTTTTGAATCTCTTTTTCAGTCGCGGTATCGACGCTCGAGGTCGCTTCGTCGAGCATCAGAATCCGGGGGTCGATAAGCAGCGCCCGCGCAATCGAGATACGCTGACGCTCGCCGCCCGACAGGCCTTGCCCGCGCTCGCCGACGATGGAGTCATAACCATGCCGCAGCCTGAGGATGAATTCATGCGCGTGTGCGGCGCGCGCTGCGGCGACGATCTCATCG
>JBEDGK010000011.1:0-2720 GCA_041174665.1 Pseudomonadota bacterium | reverse complement strand
AAATGGAAGCGGCGATTGCTGATGGCTCGGTTGAGAAAATGTCCAAGAAAGAAGCGCTGATGTTCAATCGCGAGCTGGACAAACTGCAAAAGGGTATCGGCGGCATCAAAGACATGAACGGTGTACCTGACGCGATTTTTGTGATCGATGTCGGTTACCACAAAGGCGCGATCACTGAAGCTACCAAGCTCGGTATTCCGGTGATCGGCGTGGTGGATACCAATCACTCACCAAGCGGTGTGACCTATGTCATTCCCGGTAATGATGACTCGTCGAAAGCGATCACCCTGTACGCGCGCGGTGTAGCTGACGCAATTTTGGAAGGACGTGCTACGTCGGTGGCCGACATTGTTCAGGCCGCCAAGGGCGAGGAGTTCGTCGAAGTCAGCGATCAGGCCTGATTCGAAGTAGCAAGCTGCCCCTTTGGCGGGGCGGAAAATCAGGGGCAACAGCGGTTCGCCCCTTTTTTACGGGTTGAGGAGAAGGTAATGGCAGCAATTACAGCAGCAATGGTAGGTGAACTGCGCGCGAAAACAGACGCGCCAATGATGGAGTGCAAAAAAGCGCTGACCGAGGCCGACGGCGACATGGCCAAGGCTGAGGAAATCCTGCGCGTCAAGCTCGGCAGCAAGGCATCGAAAGCCGCGTCGCGGGTCACGGCCGAGGGCGTGGTCGCGGCGCATATCGCGGGTGGTGTTGGTGCGCTGGTTGAGGTGAATTGCGAGACCGATTTTGTCTCGAAGAACGATGATTTTCTGAATTTCACCAAACAGATCGCGCAGATGGTTGCCGATAAAAATCCAGGTGACGTTGCCGCGCTGTCTGCTTTGCCGATGGACGGCAAAACCGTCGATGAGGTGCGCTCTGCATTAATCGGCAAGATCGGCGAGAACATGTCGATTCGCCGCTTCCAGCGTTTTCAGACGTCCTCCAAATTGGTGTCGTATTTGCACGGTACCCGTATCGGTGTCATGGTGGAGTACGACGGCGCCGACGAGCAAGTGGGTAAAGACGTTGCAATGCATATCGCCGCCATGAAGCCGGTGGCATTGTCTTCCAAAGATGTACCCGCCGAGCTGATCGAAAAAGAGCGCTCGGTTGCGACGCTAAAGGCACAGGAATCCGGCAAGCCGGCAGATATCGCCGCCAAGATGGTCGAGGGCTCAGTCCAGAAGTACCTCAAAGAGGTATCGCTGCTGGACCAGGCCTTTGTCAAGAATGACAAGCAGACGGTGGAGCAGATGCTGAAGGCGACCAGTACCTCGGTCAAGTCATTCACCATGTACATCGTGGGCGAGGGTATCGAGAAGCGACAAGATGACTTCGCTGCGGAAGTAGCGGCGCAGGTGGCCGCTGCCAAAAAGTCTTAAGCAAGCGTTAATAAAAACGGGCCGCATGGCCCGTTTTTTTCAGGGTCGCAGCATTTACAATATCGATGAGATCACAAGGGCAAACAAGGGAGCAGCACGCATGACCACACCCATATACAAGCGCGTCCTGCTGAAGCTGTCGGGCGAGGCGCTGATGGGCGAAGACGCCTACGGTATTAACCGTGCCACGATCGAGCGCATGGTGGCGGATGTATCAGAAGTCGCCAAGCTGGGTGTTGAGGTGGCTATTGTGATCGGTGGCGGCAACATCTTTCGTGGTGTCGCTCCCGGCGCGCAGGGTATGGATCGCGCCACGGCAGACTACATGGGCATGTTGGCCACGGTGATGAATTCGCTCGCACTGGCAGACGCCATGCGTCAGGTGGGCATGACGGCGCGTGTGATGTCGGCGATTGCTATCGAGCAGGTGGTCGAACCGTATGTGCGTCCCAAGGCCTTGCAGTATCTGGAGGAGGGCAAGATCGTGGTATTCGCTGCCGGTACCGGCAACCCTTTCTTCACCACGGATACCGCTGCTGCGCTGCGCGGCGCAGAGATCGGCGCAGAGGTCGTGCTGAAGGCAACCAAGGTTGATGGTATCTACAGCTCAGATCCGAAGAAAGACGCCTCAGCAACGCGCTATAGCACCATCAGTTTTGACGAGGCGATTTCGAAGCGGCTGCAAGTGATGGATGCAACAGCATTTGCTTTGTGCCGTGACCAAAAATTACCGATCCGTGTGTTCTCGATCATTAAGCCCGGCGCGCTCAAGAGCGTCGTGCTTGGTGATGACGAGGGTACGCTGGTTCACGTCTGATGTAACTTGACCGAATTTCAGGAGAACGACATGACCCCTGCAGAGGTGAAAAAAAACACCGAGCAAAAAATGCAGAAATCGATCGAGACACTCAAAACCGATCTGGCCAAGGTACGTACCGGCCGTGCTCACGTCGGTATTCTTGATCATGTGATGGTGGACTACTACGGCACGCCGACCCAAATTAGCCAGGTCGCCAATCTCACGCTGCTCGATGCGCGCACCATTGGTG
Source organism: Pseudomonadota bacterium (assembly GCA_041174665.1). Lineage (GTDB taxonomy): Bacteria > Pseudomonadota > Gammaproteobacteria > Burkholderiales > Burkholderiaceae_D > Pernthalerella. The sequence continues at coordinate 301 of JBEDGK010000011.1, read as the reverse complement.
TGCAGCCATGGGAAAAGAAAATGATCGCAGCGGTTGAAAAAGCGATTCGCGAATCTGATCTGGGCTTGAACCCTGCAACGGTAGGTGATGTGATTCGGGTGCCCACCCCCGCGCTGACCGAAGAGCGCCGCAAGGAGATGGTTAAGCTGGTTCGCAGCGAAGCGGAAGATGCCAAGATCGCGATTCGTAACATTCGGCGTGATGCTAATGAGAGTTTGAAGAAGCTCCTGAAAGACAAAGCGATCTCCGAGGACGACGAGCGCCGCACGCAAGACGAAGTACAAAAGCTGACCGACAAATT
>JBEDGK010000010.1:0-4572 GCA_041174665.1 Pseudomonadota bacterium | reverse complement strand
CGAAACAAGGGCTCGCGATGATCGATCAACTTCGACAACAGAAAATTACCCTCGGTATCGATCGCTACCAAAATATTGATCGGCTTGCCGCCATAGCCGCGCGCTGGTTCGAAATCGACAGACTCGAACGCATAGCCAATCAGTTTCGGTTTTTCATTCGCATCAGAATCACGGACGAACAAGGGCCAGACCGGAACGTTGGGGTTGACATCACCCACCTGGTAGCGGCTCGAGAGATAGGCGTCGACATCCACTTTTTTCAGCGTGACTGCATGGCTTGCGACACTCACCAGCAACAGAAGGCCACTGAACCACTGGCACAGCCGAAAAAATAATTTGCCCATCTTTCTCCACAGTCTTATGTTTTTGATACTGCTCTATTTTTTGACTCTAATCCACCGAATAGTAAATGCTGAACGATCGGTCAAGTCGCAAACCCAAGTGAAACCTGTGGTTAAACCCATTCGATGCGAGTCCAGAGACGAGACGAAGATCGAAAAAAGTACGGCGACCCGACTCTGCACCTTCGATTATTTTCGCTCCCAGGGAACCAAGGGACGTAGCGCCGCAACCCATGGCCGACTAAAAGTTCAACGACTCTTTAACCAGAAACCTCTCCATGAGCCAGCACAGCACCCCACCGCTTTTTTCCAATCCCCCGCACAGCTCTAGCGTGTTGACTCATTCAAGCCCTGTCACCGATACCGCGTCAGCGAACCCATCCGGCACCCCCCGCAGCAAAATGCCCGTCATGGTGTCGCGCCCACCAACACCGCGCCGTCTTTTGAAAAGATCTCATGCGCTCGGCGAGTCACTGGAATACCGAGCAGTGATACAAGCCATACCAACCCACTCGCCCACCATCGATGACATTCAACTGAACAAGTTGGCCGTGGGCTTTGAAAAATTTTTCTGGAGGCCGACAGAGGAAAATCGAAAGCACCTGATGGCCGCTATCGCTGATATCCGACAAAACGCCCATGCGCTGCAAGGTCTGGATGCATCAACTCTGGTATCTCGCATCCTCCACTGCAATGGCTTGTTTAAAGCCAATACAACGCCTCACCTGATGAACATGGATGACATTCGATCTGCTGTGGCGGCAACACTGGAATGTCTGGCGAATACTCAGGCAATACTGTTCAATACCGGTGCACCGGAATCACTCGCTCAGCTCCTGCCCACCGCCAAAGAAAATGATCTGCTGCCTGAGCTGGCCGCGCTGATTGCCGGAGACCTTGCCCTGTGCGGGGAACACCGAATCATCGAATCAATCTGGGATCACGCTGACCGCACAGGTCTGCCATTGCCTACACTCATGATCCTCATTCAGCTCAGCGAATATTTTGGCTATCCGGTACCAGCAGATGTGCCCGTCGTGAAAGCTGCAAAGCTGATTCGTGACTGGTGCGATCAGCCACCAACGGAAGACGAACAGGCGCAGTTTGATGCGCAACTGCTCGGGATGATCCATAGCGACATATCACCTGAAGCTTTTGAAAATCTGTTGCAAATGGCTTTGGATCTGGAATTCAGCTTCACTGAGGATTCTCTGGCCCGGCTGATCGGGCAGCTACTGCACGAATGGAAGAAACATCCCCGGCGGGATCAATACGGCATGAAGCTCGACACCGTATTCCGTTTGACTGGATTGCCGGCCAATGATGTGTTGATCAACGGTGAGCGAGCGCTGATCGAGGCAGCACAAACGGCCAATGGACGACTGCTTGCACTGCTGCTTGACCATGGCGCAAACCCTGACCAAATCGACGCGCGACAGCGATCCGCAGTCGACGCTTTACTTCGCAAACGCGAAGATCTGATGGCAGAAATCGCAGCGGTCGTGAAAGCAGAAAATCAATTCACTCGACAGCAGTATCAAAAAATCACCAAGCGCTTATTGTCGCAGTTGAATAGCAATGAGCGGATGTTTAATTTACTGGATACGGCAAGACACACGCGTCGAGCACGCGAGACACATGATGCCGTGAGTTTTTCAGATCAATAGGTCTCCACATGGAAGCGTCCCTCGACCACCATCGCTTGGTGCAGCGCGCTCCAATTCATGCCAGCGGTCGTGCAAATATCTTGCAACGCCTCCATCACACCCGCCTCCATGCCTTTGAGGCCGCAGACGTAGATGTAGGTATCTGATTTCAGCAACTCTGCTACGGCCGGCGCGGTCTCGCGCATCTTGTCCTGCACATAGCAACGCGGCTCGCCGGGCAGGCGAGAAAATGCGAAATGCTTGTCAACAAGACTAGGGGGGAGTTTCAGCAAGGGTCCGAAATACGGCAGTTCATCCGGATTGCGTGCGCCGAAAAACAGCAGCAGACGGCCATCAACGCCTTTGCCCTGCGCATGCAGACGACGGCGATACTCGGTCATCGCACGCATCGGCGCAGCGCCCGTGCCGGTGCATATCATCAGCAGGTTTGAGCCGGCATGATTCGGCATCAGGAAGCGGTCACCAAAAGGTCCGGTGACTTGCACCCGATCACCTTTTTTCAGATCGCACAGATAGTTTGATGCGACCCCTTTGATGACTCGGCCATCCTGTTCGCTAACGACGCGCTTCACGGTCAGCGCGAGATTGTTGTAGCCGGGACGCTCGCCATCGCGCGGGCTAGCGATAGAGTACATGCGCAGAAAATGGGGCTTGCCTGTCGCATCGACACCGGGGGGAATCACTCCGATTGACTGGCCCTCCAGCACCGGGAAAAGATGATTGCCAAAATCGAGCACGATATGCCGGATGTCGCTCTCCGCATCGTCCGCAGTCAGCCGGTAATTGCCGGCGACGGTCGCCGTAACCGGATTGCGAACATCGAAGAGATTCAGATGAGGCTTCTCGGCAGAATGCGGGGCGATCACCGAAGTAGCCGACACGGCCGCATTCTGCTGCTGTGATTCGTCTTGGGCGACGAAGGTCAGCACCTCGCCGCTGACTTCCTGCTGAGCAGGTAGTTCGTCCCATTGCAACTGATCAGCGACCGAGTACGCATTCGATTTGGGGACGGTCCGCCAGTTGTCGATGGAACCTGTTGGACATGGCGGCACACAGGCATTGCAGCCATTGCAGATCGCGGGATCGACCACATAGTTACGATCATCATGCGTGATCGCATCAATAGGGCAAGTCTCTTCGCAGGTGTTGCAGCGAATGCAGACCTCGGGGTCGATCAGGTGCTGACGGATCAGCACCTCGATTTCCATTGCGCTCATGGGTATCGGCTGCTCAGTTGAAGCGCACGTACTCGAAATCGACCGGCTGGCGGTTGATGCCGATGGCTGGCGGGGCAATCCAGTTCGCCATCTTGCCCGGCTCGACCACCCGGCCCATCAGCGACGCCACATACGCGCGATCTTCCTCGGTGGGCAGCCAATGACGAACATTCGCCTGCCACTCCGCTTCGGAAATGATGCGACCATCGGGCGAGACGCGCATGCCCGAAAACGAGCCGATATGACGATTGAATGCCTTGTGCGGTGCCTGCAGGCGGAATGCAATGCCGGCTTTTTCAAGCACCTTGTTCCAGCGGTTGATGCCAGCGATCGAATCTTTGATGTAGTCGTCGCGCAGCACCTCATTCAGTGCATTGAGCATCGGCACTTCTCTCTCGATCAGCTTGCCATCTTTGACTTCAAGAATCTTGTAGTGATCGCCCTTGAGCTGATGATCGTCGCTGCGCTTGGTCTCTTCATAACGACCTTTCAGGCCTGAGCTGTAAAAGGTCGCAGCATTCGACGACTGATCAGCGCCAAACAAATCGATAGTGACGCTGAAATGGAAGTTCAAATAGCGCTGCACCGTCTGCAGATCGATCACGCCTTGCTGGCGTACTTGCTCGGGATCTTCGATGCCATGTTGCTTCATGATCTCGCAGGTGCGCTGCAGCGTGCGTGATACGCCGGACTCACCGACGAACATATGGTGCGCTTCTTCAGTCAGCATGAAGCGGCAGGTGCGTGAGAGCGGATCGAAACCGGATTCGGCCAGCGCGCACAGCTGAAACTTGCCATCACGATCGGTGAAATACGTGAACATGTAAAACGCCAACCAGTCTGGCGTCTCTTCATTGAAGGCCTCGAGAATGCGCGGATTGTCCTCAGAGCCTGAATGACGATGCAGCATCGCCTCGGCTTCCTCGCGACCGTCGCGACCAAAGTATTTATGCAGCAGATAGACCATCGCCCACAGATGACGACCTTCTTCCACATTGATTTGGAAAAGATTGCGCAAGTCGTACTGGGAAGGCGCAGTCAATCCGAGATGACGCTGCTGCTCGACCGACGCGGGCTCGGTGTCGCCCTGCGTGACGATGATGCGGCGCAGGTTGGCGCGATGCTCACCGGGCACATCCTGCCACGCCGATTCGCCTTTGTGCTCGCCGAAATTCACCTTGCGGCCCTCTTCCTGCGCGGCGAGGAAAATGCCCCAACGATAATCTGGCATCTTCACATGGCCAAACTGTGCCCAGCCATCCGGCGTGGTGCTGATCGCCGTGCGGAGATACACATCAAAATTCTGAGAGCCATCGGGGCCCATGTCCTGCCACCATTGCAGATAGT
>JBEDGK010000009.1:0-4268 GCA_041174665.1 Pseudomonadota bacterium | reverse complement strand
CAAAAAGGAGCGCCTTGTGCGCTCCTTTTTTATTTCTGCCTGATACAGCAGCGATGACTATCCATCGCTGTTAGAACTAAATCAATAATTTCATTTAGTTCTGGGCATTATCCCTTAGAGTATTGAAGTGAAGAAAACGTGTCTTTAGAATCGGCTTCGTTGCCTTTCGCAAAGACATTATGAAATTCCCTTCTCTCACTCGAATCAGATATCGTTCAGCACTACATTTTTTTATTGCCATGGTATCTACAGTCGCTGCCATCAGCGGCACCGTTCGCGCAGACTCACTCGATTCCTCGGTCAATGAACAAGTCATCATGCTCCCGGTGATCACGAACGGGAGCAGGCTGTCATTCCAAACTACGATTTTCCGCCCACCGGGCCAGGGACCTTTCCCTTTGCTGCTCATGAACCATGGCAAAGATCGCGGCAACCCAGCAAAACAGGCACGCGACCGCTTTCTTGCGCTGAGCCGTGAATTCGTCAAGCTCGGTTATGCCGTTGCAGTACCGATGCGCAAAGGCTTTGCTGCCTCAGGAGGCACCTACAGAGATTTCGGCTGCAACATGACCGCTAACGGTCAGCAGCAGGCGGATGATGTCGAGTCCGCATTGAAGACGCTGGTGCAGCAGCCCTGGGTGGATAAAGACCGTATCATCGTTGCCGGACAATCCTACGGTGGACTCGCGACCATCGCTTTTGGCACGAGAAATTTCCCAGGTGTGCGGGGTCTATTGAATTTCGCTGGTGGCCTGCGTGTCGACGGCGGCAGCTGCGATTGGATGTCTTCACTGATCACTGCATTCACCCGCTATGGAGCGCAAACTACGCTACCCAGTTTGTGGTTCTATGGTGAAAATGACAGTTACTTCGATCATCCGTTAGCCGAGACTTTGCATCAAGCCTATCAGGCTGCCGGTGGATCATCGCAGCTCATCACCTACGAAAAATTCAAGAATGATGCACATGGTATGGTCGGCAGCCGTGACGGTGTCCGTATCTGGATGCCTGAGACCGAACGCTTTTTAAAGCGCGTCGGCATGCCCACCGAACCGGTGGTGCAGATCGCCGCGACACCGCGCCCACCGGCGACGAATTTTGCTTTGGTCGATAACATTGCCGCAGTACCCATTCTCAGCGACAAAGGGCGTGCTGGCTATCGCGACTATCTTGCCAAATCTGCGCCGCGCGCGTTCGCACTCTCATCGTCTGGTGCATGGAGCTGGGCAGAAGAAGGCGACGACCCCTCGGACCGGGCTCTCAGCAGCTGCCAAAGGAATAGCTCAACGGCCTGTCAGCTGTATTCGATCGATCAAGACGTCGTATGGGATGCCCAGACCACCCGCCTCATACCGCCCATGTCAGCCAAGTAAGATGACATGATCACTCTGTACCCGCCAGCCGCGGCATGCTTCCGGCAACACGCTGCCGGAGACCTTCCGTTGTTTGAAAATCCCGGCCCAGCACCACGCGAAGTTGCGTGTCTCCCTGCTGATAATTCGGCCTGAGCTGGGCGGCAACGCCTAGTGTTCCTGCCAGATCGCTTGCGGCCCCATAGCGATGCTTTGCATACTCGATGCGTGTGACCGGTACGCTGAACTCGTCATGATTGATGACCCGGACTACTTGCCATTGCGAACCCGAGATGAGATCGCGCACCGATCGTGCCAGGCGATTGATGCCATTGCCATTGACCAGTTCTAATCGCACTTTGTCAGTGTACCCACGGGATAGTAGTGGATAGCTCTGAGATACGGTCACTTTCGGAGTAGCCTGTAGCGGCGTATTTTCTGGAAGCTCGCAACGTGCGACATAAGGCTTTGGTATCTCATTGCCGAGGGGCCGCATCAGTTGATAGACACCCTCGGTGATTTTGACAATGGGATTGCGATCCATCCGATCCTGCTCTTTTATCGCGGGGATCTGACTGTCGGCCGCCATTGGTAACTCCTCCGGCTCTTCAGAGGATTCACCAAGCTTTTCTTTTACCAAGGCGAGCTTTTGCCGGACGGATTCGCTGTCGGGAGCTATCGCCAGTGCTTGCACCAGCTTCTCTTTGGCCTGCACATAATCCCCGTTCAAGTAATGCGCATAACCGAGATTAGCTAGCAGATGAGGCCGTTCCGGATGCAAAGCCACCAGCGAGGACAGGGTGGCAATCGCCTCTGTAAGATCACCCCGACTGGCAGCCAGCACTGCCAGAGCGTTGCGCGATTCAGCATGGGCAGCATCAAAGTCCAGTGCGCGCCGAAAAGCGCGCTCCGCATCATCCCACCGTCCTTCGCGTTGCAGATGGCGACCCAGCGCATGAAATGCGGCGGCAGAGTCTGCGCCATCCTGTATGCGAGCATGAGGAATGATGCGCCCTTGTACCCCTCTCGATGAAGAAGCAACATCGTCTGAACCCCACGGAAACCAAGCGCAGCCTGCAGAGAGGCTGCTAGTCGCCAGCGCAAAAGCAAGCAGAGGTCTATTTTTCATCTGGGTCTCACTTACCGTTGTTATGAATAATCAGTTTTGACCTGTCATGGCGGGCAGCAGCACACGGTAGATCTGCATTGCCGCAGGACCTACGAGAATCAACATGAGGGTAGGGAAAATCATGAAAATCAGCGGAAACAACAACTTCAGCGAGATTTTCGCCGCTGCCTCTTCCGCGCGCTGATGTCGCTTGGTACGCAGGTTGTCTGCGTGAATGCGCAAAGACTCACCCATGCTGGTGCCAAAGCGATCCGACTGAATCAGCATTGCTACCAGCAAATCAATATCTTCGACGCCTGTTCGTAACGCGAGATTACGCAGTGCTCGCTCCTTGCTAAAGCCGGCGCGCAGCTCCAGGATCATCAGTTGAAACTCCTGTCCAAGTACTTGGCTCTTGAGATGAATCTCCTCCGCGACGCGATTGAGCGCGGCCTCCAAGCCTAGCCCCGCCTCGACGCAAATCGTCAGCAAATCCAGCGCATCCGGAAAGCTGTCAAAGATGTCTCGCTGGCGAACTTCAATCTGATGATTGAGCAGCATATTCGGCAAGTAATAGCCTATACAAGCCGAGAGCAGCAGTGCCAGCATGACCAGTGATGTCCCGCTGGACAACAATCGCTCGCCGCCGAAGAGCATGCAGAGAAGCGGTAGGATCAGTGCCAGCAGCGTCTTCGCACCAAAGAAAAAATAAGGTGTAGATTGGTTACGCCAGCCAGCATTGATGAAACGTAGGCGCATCGGCGAGTTTTCCCAACCCTCCGAGGGCTGGGCCAATCTGGCCAGCGGACGGCTGACCTTGACTGCGTGCTCCAACCATATATTCTGGGCCTCACCTGCCGGCACTCCGCGAGCCTCATTCTCAATACTGGCGACACGCCGTCTGAATTTGTCAGGCATCAAGAGCCAGCTGACGGTCGCCGCAATGCCTGCCCAGAGCAGAAAGACTAATGCAAGAAAAAAAAGATATTGCGTATTCATGAGTCCTCCCGAGATGTCTCAGACCCGGATCTGTACAATCAGCCGCATCCACAAAATGCCCAGCAAAAGCAACACCCCCGAGCTAGCCAGCATGGCAGGGCCTGCAGGATCATTGAAAAATCGACCCAGATAATCGGGACTGGTCAGTGCGAAAAGACCGGCAACGCCAACCGGCAAGAGGCAGAGAATCCATGCCGACAATCTGCCCTCGGCAGACATCACCTGTACATCACCCATGAGCTTCAGCCGCTCTCGAACCAGCTGGCTCACTTTACTCATCAACTCGGAAAGATTACCGCCGGCCTCGCGCTGTATCAGCACCGCAATCACCAGATACTGCAAATCAGGCAGCGGGACGCGGCTTGCCAGACGCTGCAACGCATCCGACATTGAGAGGCCAAAATTCACCTCATCAGAGACAATACGGAATTCCGCCGCAATCGGGTTCGGCATTTCTTCCGCCAGCATCTGCAGTGTCGATGGCAAGGCATGGCCAGCACGCAGGCTGCGGCTAATCAGATCGGCGGCTTCGGGTAATTGCAACTCCAGCATTTTCAGACGCTGATTACGCTCACGACGCACGATCAGCAAGGGAAGCAAAGCAACAAGAGCCGAAATTACCAGCACGATCAGCCATGGCAATTCAACCATGCTGGCAACAGTGAGCGCACCGCCGAATGACAATCCCGTCAAAGACAGGAATTTCGAAACCGACCAGCTCAGCCCCGACTGCTGCAGAAAAATTTGTAAATGCAGGATGCCCGGCAGTCTGCGCAGGACAGTATCGACGGTCGTGGACCGAGATAGCC
>JBEDGK010000008.1:0-3383 GCA_041174665.1 Pseudomonadota bacterium | reverse complement strand
CTCTGGATCAAGATCGTCGAATTTTTAGTTATTTTCCTGCGGCGCCTGGCTCAGGCTCGCGCGACCAAAAGTAACGGTCAGGCAAGCGTTTGCCCATGCCGAGTCGCAGCGCATTACCGAGCGCAGCGTGCGTGAACTCTTCTGCTTCTAGCACCGCCTCCGGGACTGCGACCCCATTCGCCAGCATAGCGCTGATTGCAGCGGAGATCGTACTACCCGCGCCAATGTAAGTGCCCGGCAGTCGTTGTTGGCGGTCGCCACGGACTAAACCTTCGCTGGCGAACAGCAGGTTCTGTACTTGCTGTGCCTCTCCGGGTACACCTGTGACCAGTACGAATTCGCAGCCGAATTCGATCAGCTGCATCGCGTCAATTTCCAGTGTGTCGTCGTCACTTGGCTCGCGCCAGGTTTCTGCCATACGTGCTAACTCGTCGGCACACAGTTGCACCAATGTCGCTTGCGGAACCAATAGCTGGCGGATCGCGAGCAAGATATCTTCATCATCACGTTGCTGCGGAAGTAGCGCGGAGAAAGGGTCCAGTACCATTGGTACTTGTGGATAGTCGGAGATGATTTCTGCGACCGCAGCGATGGTTTCAATGCTGTCTAGATGGCCAAGCTTGAAAGCGGCGACCGGAATATCCTCGAGCAAGGAGCGAGCCTGATCGGCGACCCAGTCGGTATCGATAGGCTGCACATCCTCGACGACGGTCGTGTCGCCGATCAGCAGAGCGGTGATAACGCAGATCGTGTGACAACCCAGCGCGCCACAGGTCGCGACATCAGCCTGAATGCCAATCGCACCAACGGGATCGGCGACGCCGAAGCTCAATACCACCGGTGACGATTGGATTTGCACGTGGAAAGCATTAACATAGTCGGCTGAGCATTTTACTTTAAGGGCCGTACCGTGAGTGACAACAAGAATACCGAGCAAGAATACAAGACATGGATGTGCCTCATCTGCGGCTGGGTCTACGATGAAGCCGCTGGTTTGCCCGACGAAGGCATTGCGCCTGGCACCCGCTGGGACGATGTGCCGATGAACTGGACCTGTCCGGAGTGCGGCGCCCGCAAGGAAGACTTCGAGATGGTCGCCATTTAACGGCGAGGTCTGCAAGATCGCTGCAGTGTGTGCAGGGTGACTCATCGCCCTGCATTTTTTCGTAGATCGCCCAAAGAATTGCTAATCGCGCAGTTCATGCACCGAACTGTCGCCAAAATGACGACAATGGGCAAAGTTTGATTATTCCTTGTTTGAAGGTGTTGCTCTTTTTGATACAGTCCGCGCCGTTGCTTGCAGATCTGGAGCGGTTGCGCGATGGGGGCTTCACTGAATGGACCGCAGATTCTGGTCATCGATGACAGCAGTACGATACGTCGATCTGCTGAAATTTTTCTGACCCAGGCCGGCTACCCGGTCATCCTCTCCGAAGATGGTTTCGCAGCGCTGGGCATCATTGTCGAGCGCCAACCCGCGCTGATTTTCTGCGACATCCTCATGCCCAAGCTGGATGGTTTCCAGACCTGTGCGCTGATCCGTCACAGCAAAAGCTGTTCTCACATTCCGGTGGTGATGCTGTCCTCGCGCGATGGCCTGTTTGATCGCGCGAGAGGTTTGCTTGCCGGCGCCTCGGATTACCTGACCAAACCATTCACCAAAGACAGCTTGTTACAGGCGGTGCGCACGTACGCATTGCCAACGCATGCCGCTGCCTGAAATTCGCTCTTCCACACTAGCCCTCACCACTATGCCGATCAAGCACATTCTCGTTGTTGATGATTCACCGACAGAGCGTCATTTCATCACCGATTTACTGAGTCGTCATGGCTACAGCGTTAGTACTGCTGATACCGCCGAGGTGGCAATGCTGAAAATCAAGGCCCAACCACCGCAATTAATCCTGATGGATGTGGTGATGCCCGGCCTGAATGGCTTTCATGCAACCCGCGAAATCGTACGTGACCCGGCCACGCGCGATATACCTATCATCATTTGCAGCAGTAAGCATCAAGAGACCGACCGTATCTGGGGCTTACGTCAAGGCGCACGAGAGTATTTGGTGAAGCCGCTCGATCCCGACACGCTGCTACAAAAGATCGCTGCGCTGTCGCGCGCATCTGCCTAGTGCGCATGGAGACATCGACTCTCGCCCGGCTCGGGTCGCTGCAAAGTTTTCAGCAGCAGCTCGCCCAGCGCCTGCAACACGCGCAGAAGTCGAACGGGAGTGCGAAGTCCTATCTGGCCTGCGCGACGGGTAGGCAGCGTTGGCTATTCGATTTGACGCATACCGACGAAATACTGGGCGGCGAACAGCCGACACCAGTTCCCTTCACTCGTGACTGGTATCTCGGCTTAGTCAGTCATCGCGGCCAGCTAATTGGTGTGATTGATCTTGAAGGATTCGCCGGTGCCGATCCTAAGCCGTGGCAGCAGAGTGACCGTTTGCTGGCCCTCTCAAACACGCTACCGGTGCCTTGCGCCATTCGAGTGACCCAAATGATCGGCGTAATTGATCAAGCGCATCTCAATACAGCGTATTTCAATCCAGCTCATTTCAATTCTAAAGTCCCCAGCACGACGCCACCGAGTTGGGTGCCGCACAGTTTTATCCATAAAGATGGCAGCCACTATCTCGGTGTCGATCTCATGATGCTGATGGCACAGCCAACTTTTCTCGACATTGCGCAATACCCAGCCTGAATCATCGTTTTTCCCGGAGCACCGCATGGACCCTGACAAACGGCTCGACCTGGCCGCCTTTCCCGCACCCTCCCGAACGACCTCTCGGGTCGCTGAATGGTGGCGTGTACTGCGCTTGCGGCCGCCGAAAACAAAATTAACTTGGTTCACGTGGATCAGGCATTGGCCGCTGTTAAAGCTGTTACGACCGCTGAAGTGGGGACTTGGATTGTCCTTGATCGTATGCGCGGCATTGGCATGGTTTTACACCGACCTCACGCTGACTGCAGCGATCAAGACACAAATCGCGAGCGAGCTACTGATGCACTCGCAACGTCTTGGCAAGGCAGCACCGAATGCGATTCAGGGTAATCGTGATGCATTTCGTCAGCTCGAGCAAAGTCGCAGTGAAATCAATCAAGCGCTCGAGGTGTTGGCCCACGGGGGGCAGTGGCAAGGACATACGCTACCCAAAGCCGATGATGTACTGATCATCCGTATCGAAGCGATACGCTCCGCCTGGCAGCGCTCATCGCAAGCATCCGCGCAGTTACTCACGCTTGAAAAACAGCTCACAGGTTTTCGGAGCACGCTACAAAAACTGAATACTCTCAATCCGGTGCTGCTGGAGTTGAGTGAGCAGGTGGCCACTTTGCTTGCACAAAGTGGTGCCTCGCCGCGCGAGATTGCGGCTGCAGGT
>JBEDGK010000007.1:0-3042 GCA_041174665.1 Pseudomonadota bacterium | reverse complement strand
CCTGACATCGGGATCTCTCACCCTTTAAAAAAACAACAGGCGATCAGAGATCGCCTTTTAATGAACCGGGTGGGGATCCGGTTCCTCCCACTGCATTGGCAAGTTTCGTAGACTATCGTCCCTGCGCTCTTTTATGGTTGTTTACTGCTGGCGCACTTGCTTCTCTTATTCTTATTTCCAGTTAGGGCACTTGGTCTCTTCTTTCGTTGTAAATGCCTGCTCGCCGGGGATTTTCTCGATCAGCTTGAAATAATCCCAGGGCTGTTTCGATTCCGCAGGTGTCTTCACCTGAACCAGATGCATGTCATGCACCATGCGGCCATCGGGGCGGACGTAACCGTTTTGCGCGAACACGTCATTGATCTTGTTGGCCTTGATCCAGGCGATCACTTTTTCAGGATTGTCTGTCCCCGTTGCTTTCACGGCTTTCAGGTAGGTCGTGACAGCAGAGTAATCGCCAGCGTGGCCGCTGTTTGGCATTTTTTTCACACGCTCGAAATATCGCTTGGCCCAGGCGCGCGTTTGATCATTCGTGTCCCAGTACCAGGCATCAGTAAGCAGCATGCCCTGGGTCTGTTGCAGTCCCAGCGCATGCACATCGCTGAGGTACATCAGCAGGGCAGCGACTTTCATGGATTTTTTGACGCCAAACTCGTTCGCCGTCTTGATGGAATTCACCAGATCATCGCCTGCGTTCGCCAGCCCGAGTATCTGTGCCTTCGATGCCTGTGCCTGCAGCATGAAAGAAGAAAAGTCTGATGCGCCGACCGGGTGCTTTGATGAGCCGAGCACCGTGCCGCCATTCGCCTTGACGATGCGTGTCGTGTCGCCTTCGAGGGAGGTACCGAATGCGTAGTCCGCGGTGATGAAATACCAGCTCTTGCCACCTTGGCGCGATACAGCGCCGCCGGTCCCCTTGGCAAGGGCTACCGTGTCATACGAGTAGTGGATGGTGTAGGGATTGCACTCTTCGTTTGTCAGGCGTGCCGTTCCGGCGCCAACATTGATGTAGGTTTTTTTCTTGTCGGCGGCAACCTTGGCAGTGGCCAATGCCGCGCCCGAGTTTGCGCCGCCAAGGATCATGTCCACGTCTTGAGCATCGAACCACTCACGCGCCTTGCTCGCCGCGATATCAGCTTTATTCAGGTGATCGGCATAGATGAACTCGATCTTCTTGCCATTCACTTTGCCACCAAAATCCTCGATTGCCATTTTCACGGCTTCGACGCCACCTGTGCCATCAGTGTCCGAGTAAGGACCACTGATATCGGTGATGAAGCCGATCTTCACGACATCGTCTGATACCTGTGCAGTCGCGGTTACACCCCACCCTAGCGCAAGGGAACTTAAAGTGGCCGATGCGAGTATTTTCAATGGTGTTTTCATGTCGGCCTCCGTGTTTTCGGGCGATCAGATCACGCCAGCTTCGGCGAAGGAGCGTACCTGCTCCGCGCTCAGGCCAAGCAGCTCGCAGTATACGGATTCGTTGTCCGCGCCGAGCGCGCGGCCGGCGTGCCTGAATACGGTCGGCGTCTCGGACAGTTTCAGCACGGGCGATGGCAATACCAGCTCACCGACACGCTCATCGCTCACGGTCATCATGTTGCCGCGCGCCGCGAACTGCGCATCACTGAAGATGTCCTTGACCGAATAGATCTGTGCGCAGGGTACTTCGCCTTTGCTGGCCTCTTCAAGCACTTGGGTCAGTGGCATGCTGCCCACCCAGTCGGCGACGATACCATTCACTGTGTGACGATTTTCTACACGTATCGCGCTGGTCGGATACTTCTCTGCAAGCTCGGGCTTCCCCATCAGCCGTGCAAAGCGTTCCCACATCTTGTCGCTGGTGCAGGCCAGCGCCACCCACTCACCGCTGCCGGTCTGGTAGTGGCTGTGCGGGACAGCGGCATGCGTATCGGCACCCATGCGCTCGCGCACATAGCCGAACTTTGCGTATGCAGGCACCATCTCATCGAGCAAGCGGAACACGGATTCATACAGGCCCAGATCGATGAACTGGCCTATGCCTTGGCGATCGCGCGCGCGCAGTGCGGCAAGCACGCCGATCGCGCCCCACATTCCGGAGGCATAGTCTGCCACTGACGTTGATCCCGGTACCACCGGCTGGCCATCTGGCTCGCCCGACAAATAGGAGAGCCCGCCAAATGCATGCGCGATACGCGCAAAGCCGGGTTCATGACGTTTCGGACCGGTCTGACCGTAGGCGCTGATGCGCAGCATGATCAGCTTGGGGTTTACGGCTTTCAGTGCTTCATAGCCGATACCCCATTTTTCCAGCGTACCGGGACGGAAGTTCTCAAGCACGATATCGCTCTCGGCGACCAGCTGCTTGAATAGCTCGACACCCTCCGGCTTGCGAAAATCCAGCGTGATGGTTTTTTTGTTGCGGGCTTCCGAGAGCCAAACGAGCGTATCGCCGCAGTCGGTCAGTGTCCCGTACTTGCGCAGCGAATCACCGGCGCCGGGCATCTCGATCTTGATGACCTCGGCGCCGAGGTCGCCAAGTATGGTGCCGCAGAATGGTGCGGCGATGAAGGTGGCGATGTCCAGCACCCGCAGCCCTTCCAGTGCGCCCGCTTGCATCTGCGGCTGGCCTTGCGCGTTTGCTGCTGCTCCCACCCTGTCTCCTCAGTCTTCCCTGTCGTCCCGCCTGAGCAAGGCTCAGCCAGGCGCCGTATCTGAAAGGGCGGTCTTGGCGCCGCCTTGATGTTTTTTGACGGTCTTGGTGCCGTCTCGATGTTGAGTGACGATCTTGTTGCCGTCTTGTTGGGATCAGAATGTAGGTCTCGCTGGCTGATTCGACAAATGACTTATTGTTGTTGATTATGCGGATTTAGTGCATAGTCTTATTTCAGGCTATTGCGGCATTCACCTTGATTAATACAATCAAAATCTTGTATTAACAGATTAAAAACTGCTGTCCGATGAAGTCCGTTACCAGTTCGCTATCGCACGTCAATCTGAAGTTGCTCCAGACCTTTCTGATGGTCGGTGAATACTCCAGCTTTCGCATCGCTGCCG
>JBEDGK010000006.1:0-7461 GCA_041174665.1 Pseudomonadota bacterium | reverse complement strand
CCGTCACAAACATCGAAAAACAATCGATTTACGATCTTTATGATCACGCTCCGTGCGGCTATCATTCACTCTCACCCGAGGGAGATATCCTGTACATCAACAAGACAGAAGCTGATTGGCTTGGCTACCCAAAAAGTGAATTGATTGGGAAACGCTATGAACATTTTATTTCCGATAAAAGCAGAAATAAATTTTTACATGAATCGTCATCGTTCTTTAAGAATGGTTATGCAAAAGATCTGGAATTTGAACTGGTAAGAAAAGATCGATCCATTATTCCGGTGGCCATCAGTGCAAGCCTGCTACGCGATGAATTCGGCAACGCAATAATGAGTCGAAGTATTGTTTTCGATATTCGCGAAAGAAAAGCATTTGAACAACAGCTACTCGAGCTATCGACCAAAGATGTGCTGACAGGACTAAGCAACCGTCGGCATTTTTATGAGCTGGCCAGTCAATCCCTTAACTTATGTGAACGCGAAAACACCACCCTGGCACTGGCTCTCGTGGACATCGATCATTTCAAGTCAATAAATGACAGATACGGCCATTATGTCGGCGATATTGCACTGAAGGCGGTCAGTGAAAAAATGACGAGTTTTCTACGCTGCGGAGATATTGTGGCGCGTATCGGTGGCGAAGAATTCGCAATCATTTTACAAAAATTGAACATTCACAGTGCACAATCGGTGCTCAACCGGCTGAGAGAATCGATAAGTACTCTGACAATCCAAACCCCGGACGATGAAATTATTCATGTTTCCATCTCCATTGGCGTCACTGAAAAGCAAAGGCTTGAGATGGATATTGATTCAATAGTCTCTCGGGCTGATATCGCGCTTTACCACTCAAAGAGCGCCGGAAGAAACAGAGTGAGCACCGGTTGAGATCAACAGCCTGCCTTGCCGAGTTGGATCGCAAGGGCAATCTGAGAAATTCGCACAAACTGCGGTACGCTGACGAAACGGTCATTGGCTGGCTGCCAATGGGTGTCTTGCCGGGGGCACCCGTAGCTATCGTCATCCGACAAAACAGACAACGGCGACCAGAGTGCGCCCTTGTCTGAGCCCACATGCCACCAAGCACTCAACGCGAAGAAGGCGTCCATTCGCCACCGCGTATCTTGTCAAACCAGAAGGCGCCAATGATGGTTTTCACATCGGTCACTCTGCCCTGCCGTATCCAGTCGAGCATCTCGTCGAACGACAATGTGAACACGTCGAGAAATTCACCCGCGTCGAGATCGCGCTCACCCTCTGTCAGACAGCGGGCGAGATAAATATCAAGATGCTCATCCGAGTAGGCAATCGCATTGTGTATCGTGCATAGGAATTGCCATTCGCTGGCCGAGTAGCCGGTTTCTTCACGCAGTTCGCGCTGCGCGCAGAGCAAGGGGTCTTCGCCCGGCTCGAGTTTCCCTGCGGGGAATTCGATGAATACCTGATTATTCGGATAACGAAACTGTCGCTCCAGCAGAACGCGGCCATCCTCGAACACTGGCACAATCACGACCGCGCCGGGATGACGAAAATATTCTCGCGTGGCTTCGCTGCCATCCGGCAGCAACACCCGATCATTGCGCAGCTTGATGAATTGACCGTCGTAGACCAACTCGGAGCTGATCTCGGTTTCGGTCAGATGCTTATCCATGCGGGCGACTGAGCATCAGTCGTTGGCGGAACGGCGGCGCAAGTGACGCCAGACAAATCCCGGAAAGGCCAGCACCAACATCAGACATAGCGTGACGGTGTAGAACTGCCAGCCCTGCGGGAACGCATTGCCTGCCATCGTTTCCAAGCCGCGCGCAATACCGATCACCAGCAGATACAACAGCAGCACCTCCAACAGACGAACTGCAAAAGGCTTGTGCGCAGATTTCAGTCGGAATACGCCAAATAGCGATTCAGTGAAGAAGGGTAAATTCGCTGCCAGAGCCATCAGGAAAATAATCAGCCAGGCGGCGGTTGAAGTATTCATCAGATAAGCGCCATCAGGAGGCGAGTGCCTGAGAAATCGAGTACACGCAAGCCGTCATCAACGGCCCCGGCAGCAATCCGAGCAAGAGCACGGCAATACCGTTGATCGACAGGGTCAGGCGCATACCGGAGGGTGCGACGATCGGCGAGGAATCTGCAGGCTCATCGAAATACATCAGCTTGATCACGCGCAGGTAATAGAACGCGCCAATCAGCGAGGCCATCACTGCAAATATCACCAGCCACAAATAACCGGCGGCAAGCGCCGACTGCAGTACCGCGAATTTGGCGTTGAATCCGACCAGCGGCGGCACACCCGCGAGCGACAGCATCAGCATCATCATGACCGCGGCAAACCAGGGGCTGCGCTGATTGAGCCCTTTGAAGTCGTCAAGTTCCTCAGCCTCAAAACCGCTGCGTGCCAGCAGCAGGATGACCGCAAAGCTGCCCAGCGTGGTCAGCACATACACGATGCCGCAAAACATGGCGGCGCTGTAGGCATTGACGGCGGCTTCCTGGGTGCTGCCTTCAAAGACACCCGATTGCATTCCCACTAGCATGAAGCCCATGTGAGAAATCGTCGAGTACGCCAGCATGCGCTTGATATTGGTCTGGGCGATTGCAACAATATTGCCGACGGCCAGTGAGAGCACCGCCATCACCAGCATCATCTGCTGCCAGTCAGCCGCCATGGCGCCTAGCCCCTCCACCAGCAAGCGCATCGCGATCGCGAAAGCGGCCAGTTTGGGGGCGGCACCGATCAGCAAGGTGACCGAGGTTGGAGAGCCATGATAGACATCGGGCACCCACATATGGAATGGCGCCGCCGAGAATTTGAACGCCAGGCCAGACACCATGAACACCAGGCCCAGCACCAGCACCATCTTGTGCGAGGGATCTGCCGCAATTGCTTGCGAGATCTTGCCCAGTTCCAGCGAACCCGTGGCGCCGTAGATCATCGACATACCGTACAACATGAAACCAGAGGAGAGCGCACCAAGGACGAAATACTTCATCGCCGCTTCCGTCGAGATGGCGTGGTCGCGACGCATCGCCACCAGCGCATAGAGCGACAGCGACATCAGCTCCAGCCCGAGATAAATGACGAGAAAATTGTTACCAGAGATCATGATCATCTGACCCAGCAGCGACAGCAGGGCCAGCACATAGAACTCTCCGGACAGATTACCGCCCAGCATGCCGCGCTCATTCGAATACAGCCGCGAGTAGACTAGCGTTGCAAATGTAGTGCCCGCTGCGAGACACTTGAGCAGGCTGGCCATCGGGTCCAGCACATAGCTGTTATGAAAGGCATACACCGTACCGGGTATCGCGTAATCGCCGATCGCGATGATTCCGGTCACGGCAACGACGAGCAATGACAAGCGGTGGCTGAGCGGATTTTTTTCTTCGTCAGCGAACAGCCCGGCCACCATCACCACCATGGTGGCGATCGCCAGAAAGATTTCGGCACTGGCTGCTGCGTAGTTCATTTCTGTCATGGTCAGTTTCCTGCGTTATTGCGGGATCTTGCTGATGGCCACATGGCGCAGCAGATCGGTCACCGAGGTCTGGGTCAGATCAGTGAACGGTGCCGGGTAAATACCCATCCACAGCGTGGCAATCGCCAGTACGCCCAGCAGCATGAACTCACGCGGGCTGAGATCGGACAGGGTGGCCACGTTCTCATTGCCGATCTCGCCGAACACCACGCGCTTGACCAGCCACAGCGAATAGGCCGCCCCAAGAATCAGCGCTGTTGCCGCTAGAACGCCGATCCAGAAATTGAATTTCACCGCGCCGAGTATCACCATGAATTCGCCGATGAAGCCCGAGGTACCCGGCAGACCCGCATTGGCCAGCGAGAAGAGTACGAACAGTGCCGCAAAGCGCGGCATGGTGTTGATCACGCCACCATAATCGGCGATCTCGCGCGAGTGAAGACGATCATAGAGCACACCGATGCAGAGGAACATCGCGCCGGACACAAAGCCATGCGAGATCATCTGCATCAGGCCGCCCTGCACCGCCATGTCACCGAAGACGAAGAAACCCAGCGTTACAAATCCCATGTGCGCAATCGACGAATACGCGACCAGCTTCTTCATGTCCGCCTGCACCAGCGCCACCAGACCGATGTAGATCACCGCGATCAGCGACAGCGTGATCATCAGCCCGGCCAGTGCGTGACTGGCATCGGGGGTGATCGGCAAGGAAAACCGCAGGAAGCCATAGCCGCCGAGTTTCAGCATGATGGCGGCCAGCACCACGGAGCCCCCCGTCGGCGCTTCCACGTGGGCGTCCGGCAGCCAGGTATGCACGGGCCACATCGGCACCTTGACGGCAAACGCCATCAGGAAGGCAAGGAAGATCGGAATCTGCGCAGACATCGGCAGTGGCAACTGGTGCCAGTCGAGAATATCGAAACTGCCTGATTCGATGTGCAGCCAGATCAACGCGACCAGCATCAACAGCGAGCCGAGAAAGGTATACAGAAAGAATTTGATCGCTGCATAGACGCGGCGCGGACCGCCCCAGACACCGACGATGATAAACATCGGTATCAGCGTCGCTTCGAAGAACACATAAAACAACAAGCCGTCGATCGCGCAGAACACGCCAATCATGATCCCGGACAGGATCAGGAACGCACCCATGTACTGGGCAACGCGTGTCTGTATCACCTCCCAACCGGCGATGACGACGATCACCGTGATGAAGGCGGTGAGCGGAACAAACCAAAGGGACAGACCGTCAATACCGAGGTGGTAGTAGACGTTGAAGCGCGCGATCCAGAGTTCTCTCTCGACGAACTGCAGCCCGTGGGCCGCGGCATCAAAGCCGGTGATCAGCGGTAGCGTGATCAGGAAGCTGATGATCGCTCCAATAAGCGACAGAATGCGAACCTGATTCGCCCTGCTGTCGCTGCCCATCGCCAGCACCAGTGCGCCGAAAGCGATCGGCAAACCGATCGCAAGGCTGAGGAGAGGAATAGATGACTGCATAGTATTATTTGTTCTCTGGCTGCGGGGCTGTCGTCAGGTTCGTGATCTTGAGGATCTGGTTGTTTTGGTGTTGTTGGTATCCGGTCTTTTTGAATCAGGCTCTAATTAGCAGATATCCAAGATAAATTGCGATGGCCAGGATCATCGTAAACGCGTAGTGGTAGATGTAACCTGTCTGGAAACCGCGTGACAACACCGCAAACCAGCCGATCATGCGAGCAGTACCATTCACCACCAGACCGTCGATCAGTGCGCGATCGCCGACGGTCGACAATCCGCTGCCCAGACCGCGAGCACCGCCCGCAAAGACGATGTCGTTTATCTTGTCCATGTAGTACTTGTTATCCAACAGCGTATGCAGGCTATGGAATTTGTCATGGAACCAGGCTGGCACGCGCGGATTGACCATGTAGCAGTAGTAGGCACTGCCGACGCCCGCAGCTGCCAGCCAGAAAGGCAGCGTGCCGAGTGCGTGCAGACTCATCGCCGTCGCACCGTGGAATGCTTCCGCGAGCTCCGCCATCGCAGGATGCTGATCGCCAACGAAGATCACGCCCTTGAAGACATCACCGTAAAGCATCGGTTCGACGGTGAGGTAACCAATGACGACCGAGGGAATCGCCAGCAGTACCAGCGGCAGGGTCACCACCCATGGCGCTTCGTGCGGCTTCTCGCCCGGTGCGAGTCCGTGATGTTCATCATCCTGGTGTGCATCATGCCCGTGATGCGACTGGCCGAACCGCTCCTCGCCATGAAAGACCAGGAAATACATTCGGAACGAATAGAACGCCGTGACGAATACACCGGCGAGTACGGCAAACTGGGCAAAACCTGCGCCGGCAATGTGGGTCGCATTCACCGCTTCAATGATCGAATCTTTTGAATAGAAGCCCGAGAAAAACGGTGTGCCAATCAGCGCCAGCGATCCGAGCAGGCTGGTGATCCAGGTAATGGGCATGTATTTGCGCAGGCCACCCATGTTACGGATGTCCTGATCATGATGCATGCCGATGATGACTGCGCCAGCACCCAAGAAAAGCAGCGCCTTGAAGAACGCGTGCGTCATCAGATGAAAAACTGCCACCGAGTACGCGGAGGCGCCGAGTGCCACGGTCATGTAGCCCAGCTGGGACAAGGTGGAGTAAGCAACCACGCGCTTGATGTCATTCTGGATGATGCCCAGAAAGCCCATGAACAGCGCCGTGATCGCGCCAATCACCAGCACGAAGGACAGTGCAGTGTCCGACAATTCGAACAGGGGCGACATGCGGCTGACCATGAAAATACCCGCTGTGACCATCGTCGCCGCATGGATCAGCGCCGAGATTGGCGTCGGGCCCTCCATCGAATCCGGCAGCCACACATGTAAAGGAAACTGCGCCGATTTGCCCATCGCACCGATGAACAGGCAGATGCAGGCCACGGTGAGCAGCATCCAATCTGTGCCCGGCAGGGTGAGCGCTGCCAGCTGTTCGCGCTTGGCGAACACGTCGGCATAGTTCATCGACCCGGCATAGGCGAGCAGCAGCCCAATACCAAGAATGAAGCCGAAGTCCCCGACACGATTGACCAGAAACGCCTTCATGTTCGCGAAAATCGCCGTCGGGCGCTTGAACCAGAACCCAATCAGCAGGTAGGACACCAGACCCACCGCTTCCCAACCGAAGAACAGCTGCAGGAAGTTGTTGCTCATGACGAGCATCAGCATCGAAAACGTGAACAGCGAGATGTAGGAGAAGAAGCGGTTGTAGCCCTCGTCATCCTGCATGTAACCGATGGTATAAATGTGCACCATCAGCGAGACAAAGGTCACCACGCACATCATGATGGCGGTCAGGCTGTCGATCAGAAAACCGACCTCCAGCTTCAGCTCGCCCAGCGTCATCCAGGTGTAGACCGTGCCATTGTAGGTCGCGCCATCCAGCACGAGCATTAAGGTCTGAGCAGAGATCAGGAAGGCGATCAGTACGCCCAGAATAGTTGCGCTGTGCGATGCAGTGCGACCGACCAGATTACCAAAGAAACGGGTACCGAGAAGACCTGCAATCATGGAGCCCGCCAGCGGTGCCAGCGGGACGATCAGCAGGAGATCAGGATTCAGTTGCACTGTCATGGAAACCTAGCATTATTTTTTCGGGTCAACCCTTCAGACGATCGAGATCTTCGACATTGATCGTGTTCAGGTTACGGAACAGCACCACCAGAATCGCCAGGCCAATGGCAGACTCTGCTGCGGCGACGGTCAGGATGAAGAAAACAAAGACCTGTCCGGCCGCATCGCCCAGGTAATGGGAGAACGCGACGAAATTCGTGTTCACTGCCAGCAGCATCAGCTCGATCGACATCAGGATGATGATCACGTTCTTGCGGTTAAGGAAGATACCGACGACCGCGATCGCGAACAGGATGGCGCCGAGCGTCAGGTAATGGGCGAGTGTGATGTCCATGGCTGGCCTCAGGAGTTGTCGGCAGCAGACTGG
>JBEDGK010000005.1:0-6859 GCA_041174665.1 Pseudomonadota bacterium | reverse complement strand
TGTCAGGACCGTCGCTTCATGGCGCGGCACATGCCCACGCTGGAGGCATTTTTTCATTACCGGAATCTGGATGTATCGACGCTCAAGGAGCTTTGCCGACGTTGGAAGCCAGAGCTCATAGCAGGCTTCAAGAAACATCAGCTGCACACGGCGCTGGCGGATATTCGCGAATCGGTAGAAGAGCTGCGGTATTACCGCGAGCACTTTATCAACGGTTGATGCCTGTACCGGTACTCAATGCGCCTTCAACTTTTTGTACGCTGCCCAGAATCGATGTATCTGCGGTATCGACGCCTCAATTTCTATTGCCAGTTTGTGACATTTGAGCGGATCATCGACTAGTTTCAATTCTGCCTCTTCGATCTCCTCTGCGCCCAGCAAGGTGATCGCCCGCAGCAATCCCGCCTGCGGCGAATTCTGCAGTGCTTGCCACTCGGCGATTCCAAGCTGCATGCCCTCGGTAAAACCCCAAGCCCATGCTTCAGCGTCGAGCACGGACTTGCCTTTCCACTGATGCTCGCAGAACAAGGGCTCGAAATCTTTGGGCGCTACCGCGAAAGTGACGACGATGTCCTCCAGCATGCGCTCGCACAACGTACGTATGCGCTCAGCTTGAGCTGAGTTACGGAACTCGGGCTCATCCTCGGGATCAGCGCCCCACACGCGAGGCAGCCATTCTTCGGTGGTGACAGGTGTCGGACCGATCGCGATTGCAGTCAGGTAGCCGTGCAGTGCATCCATGGTCATCGCGTCATCGCTGCATTGCTCCGACATCAGGAAACGATCGAGTTCGTCGAATTCCTTGTCGGTCATCAGCTGCTTTTCGGACATGGTCTTTCCAACTTAAAAGTAAACGCCAGTGTAACGCGAGTCTGCATAACGCAGGGCAGACTACAATCTGGCTGATGGATTCTCTTCCCGAACATTCATTCACTGGTCTCGAGCCTGGCATTGTGCTGGACGCACTGGATATGCTGGGTCTGTACGGCGATGGCCGGTTACTGGCGCTTAACAGCTATGAAAACCGTGTGTACCAGGTCGGGATGGACCAGGGGCCGCCGCTGATTGTCAAATTTTATCGGCCACAGCGCTGGGATGATGATGCGATTTTGGAAGAACACAGCTTCGCGCTCGAGCTGGAGAGCGAGGAAATCCCCGTCGTCCCACCGCTCGTATTCGATGGGCGTACCCTTCATCAGCACCAAGGGTATCGCTTTGCGGTGTTCAGGCGACAAGGCGGGCGGACGCCGGAGCTGGATCAGCCCGGCGTGCTCGAATGGGTAGGCCGGTTCATGGGCCGCATTCATGCTGTGGGCGCGCGTGCCGCGTTTACCGTTCGGGGCGCACTGAACATCAACAGCTATGGAATGCAACCGCGCGAATGGCTGCTTGCTCACGGTCGTATTCCTGATGAATTGTGCGAGAGCTGGGCCAGCATCAGCGCACAGGCACTGGAAGGAGTCGAACACTGCTACGAGCGTGCAGGATCCCCGCAGTTGCTTCGTTTACATGGTGATTGCCACATCGGCAATCTGCTGTGGACCGGCGATGGGCCCCACTTTGTCGATCTGGATGACAGTCGCATGGGGCCGGCGATTCAGGATGTGTGGATGCTGCTCTCGGGCGAGCGCGAGTTGATGAGTCGGCAGCTGGCGGATTTGCTGGCCGGCTATGAGGATTTCTTCCAATTTGATCCGCGCGAACTCTATTTGCTGGAGGCGCTGCGCACGCTGCGGCTGCTGCATTACTCGGCCTGGCTGGCAATTCGCAGAGATGATCCGGCTTTCAGGCAAGCGTTTCCCTGGTTTGGTTCAGTGCGCTATTGGCAAGACCGGATACTTGAGTTGCGAGAGCAGGTGGCGCTGATGTCTGAACCGCCCCTCTGGCCGGTTTGACGGAGGTCAATTTTTCTGTACGCATCGCTTGCTATAGTCGGGTGCAGCGTAGCTGACACTTCACTCACTCACGGAGCGCTTATGTTCAAAAAAATTCTTGTGCCTACCGATGGTTCGCCAGTCTCCGAGAAGTCTGCCCGCGCTGCGATCGATTTCGCCGCGGCTACGGGTGCGAGTGTGGTCGCTCTGTCGGTTGCGCAGCTTTACCCGTATATGCTGATGCCCGAGGCAGGAGCGATGGTGGACTTGTCGGCGTACGAAGAGGCGCAGGATCAGACGGCAAAAAAACACGTGGATACTGTCAGGAAGATGGCGGCTGACGCGAAAGTGGCTTGCGAGACAATCGCGACACGCGGCGTGCATCCGTATGAAGAGATACTCGCTACTGCCAGCGACAAGCGTTGCGATGTGATTTGGATCGCCTCGCACGGCCGTCGCGGCCTAGACAAGCTGCTGCTGGGCAGCGAGACGCAACGCGTACTGGCGCACACCACGATACCCATCGTCGTTTATCGCTGAGCCGATGATGCTCAGTGTGCCATGAGCACGGGCACGGTCATCGAATCAAGTATCTGTCGCGTCGCGCCGCCGAGCAGTAACTCCCTGAACCGGGTGTGACCGTAGGCGCCCATCACCAAAAGATCAGCCCCTTCGTCTGCGCAGAGTGACAGTAGTGCATCACCAGTCTCGATGGTTGTTTCGCGCACCATCACCTCGACGGACACGCCCTGACGCGATAAATACAAGGCCATGTCGGCGCCGGGCTGCTCTCCATGGGTATCAGGACGCTCACCCGGATTGAACACCACAAGCCCGACTTTGCTCGCGCGTTTGAGCAGGGGTAGCGAGCCCGTGATCGCACGCGCTGCGGTCATGCTGCCATCCCAGCCGATGATTGCATGCGAGGGCAGCGCGCTGAACCGATAAATGCTGGGCAAGATCAGTACCGGGCGCACGCAATTCATCAACACCGATTCCGGAAAGCTGGGCAACAATCCCGGCACGCCAGCCGACGAATCGAATTGTCCGATCAAGACGAGGTCCGCGTAGCGCGCCTGCAGGCTGATGCCGCCGACCGCGTCGTCGTCGAGCAGACGGGACTCTGAAGATAACCCCGGCTGTCTTTTCATTGCATTCTTGAATAGCTCGAGGCTTTTGTCCGCGTACTGACGCAGTACCTGCACATGATGGTCGAAAGCAGGATCATGATGCTTGAATATACCCGCCTCGAAGACGACTCTGGAAATGCCGGTCATTGCCGTGCCGATCAGATGAGCCTGTTCTGTATCGGCCAGTGTTGCCGCGAGGTTGATCCGCTCGCTGGACTGCACCGATTGATCGATCTGCACCAACAAGGTTTTGTATGACATGCCTATCCTCAGGTTGTTCTGAATGGTGCTTGCCGGCGACGCTTTGCAGCGAGCGTAGACTAAGCCGAGCTCGCGCCATCGTCCATAGCGTTCAGACAAACTGAGCCATCCAGAGCTTTTTATCTTTATAAAATTTGACTAAAGTCAATCCACACGGGCAGCCAAGACTGCGATCCTCTCAGCCAGACCACTGCGGGACGCGCTGCCGATGAGCACTCGGAATCTCCATTACTTGTTTGCGCCGAAGTCTGTTGCGCTGATCGGCGCGAGTGACCGGCCGCACAGTGTCGGTGCCACCGTACTGTCCAACTTGCTCGCCGGGCGTGCTGGCAGCGACCAGGCTTGTACGGTAATGGCTGTCAATCCTCGCTACGCGGAGCTGCAGGGTGTACCCGTCTATCCGGATATCGCCAGCCTGCCAGCGGTGCCCGAACTGGCAGTGATAGCGACACCACCAAAAGCGGTGCCCGGGTTGATATCGCAGCTGGCGGCCAAGGGCACCCGCGCAGCGGTGGTTCTGTCAGCTGGCATGGAAGCTGACCATGGAGATGGGCGCAGTCACCGGCAGGCCATGCTTGATGCTGCCCGCCCCTTTGTGCTGCGCATACTGGGGCCCAATTGCGTGGGCATCATTTCACCGTGCAGCCATCTCAACGCGAGTTTTGCGCACACCGATGCCTTGCCCGGCAAGATTGCTTTCGTGTCACAGTCAGGCGCATTGCTGACGGCGATGCTGGACTGGGCACGTTCACGCGGCATTGGCTTTTCTCATTGCGTCTCGCTGGGCGATGTTGCAGATGTGGATTTTGGTGATGTGCTTGACTATCTTGCAAGGGATGCGGAGACGCAAGCGATCCTGCTCTACGTCGAAGAGATTCGCAGCGCGCGCAAGTTCATGTCTGCGGCACGTTCGGCAGCGCGCAGTAAGCCCGTGCTAGTGGTTAAGGTTGGCAGAGCGCCTGAGGGCGCACGTGCTGCAGCGTCGCACACGGGTGCAATGGTGGGTGTTGATGCAGTGTACGACGCAGCTTTCCGTCGCGCCGGCATGTTGCGCGTGATGACGACCGAAGACTTGTTCGACGCTGTAGAAACGCTGGCCCGCGCGAGACCTTTGCGCGGCGAAGAGCTGCTGATATTGACTAATGGCGGCGGACCGGGCGTGATGGCGACCGATGCGCTGGTGACTGCAGGCGGGAAGTTGGCATCCCTGTCTCTCGATACTCGACAAGCGCTTGATCGGGTGTTGCCGGCAAACTGGTCGCATGGTAACCCCGTCGACATCATCGGCGATGCGCCAGCCGAGCGTTACCGACAGGCGCTGTCCATCCTGCTGGAGAAACAACCAGAGAATCCTCTGCTGTTCCTTCATTCACCCACTGCGATCGTTCCCAGCTCAGATATCGCGCGGGCGATCACGCCGCTGGCGCGTAAGTCGCACCAGCTGATCCTTGGGTGCTGGCTGGGGGATGCGGCAGTTGCAGAGGCGAGGCAATTGTTTTCGCAATCGGGCATTCCGCAGTTCAGTACGCCAGAGAGAGCAGTGCAGGCTTTCCTGCAAGTGGTCGAGTATCGCCGCAATCAGCACCTGCTGATGCAAGTGCCGTCAGCCGATCAGTTGAGCGAGCCGATGGATCTCGAGATGGCGCGTGCACTGATTACTGGTGTGCTGTCAGAGGGACGAACGATGCTGAGCGAGCCTGAGGCCAAGTCATTGATGACTGCTTGCCGAATACCGGTGGTCGAGACGCGCGTGGCGATAACGCCCGAGGACGCGAGACGGCTCGCTGACGAGATAGGCTATCCCGTGGCGGTGAAGATCCTGTCGCCCGACATCAGCCACAAGACCGAGGTCGGTGGCGTCATGCTCGATCTGAATGACGGCGACGCGGTCGAGGCTGCGGCAGTCGCCATGCAGCAGCGCCTGCAAACCTTGCGGCCTCTTGCTGGGCTGAAGGGTTTTTCTGTGCAGGCCATGGTGAGGCGGCCGGATGCCGAGGAGCTGATCGTGGGCATCAGTTCCGACCCCGTGTTTGGACCGGTCGTGCTGTTCGGGCAGGGCGGTATCGCAGTCGAGGCGATGAGCGATCATGCACTGGCGCTGCCACCATTGAACACCGTGCTCGCGCAGGATCTGATTTCCCGCACTCGCGTGTCCGTATTGTTGCACGGTTACCGTGATCGTCCGCCCGTGGACACCGAGGCGCTGCATCATCTGCTGATTCAGGTTGGTCAGGTGGCGGTCAACTTTCCTGAAGTGGTCGAGATGGATCTGAATCCTGTGCTCGCAGATGCGCATGGAGTGATCGCGCTAGACGCGCGTGTTCGGGTGTCGCCGGTCAGCACCCGCAATGCGGATGACAGACTGGCGATACGGCCTTATCCGCAAGAGCTTGAGCAATGGCTGCAATGGCGTGGCAAGCCTTTGCTGCTGCGTCCGATTCGGCCCGAGGACGGCGAGGAGCATCAACGGTTTTTCCAGTCGCTTGACCCTCTCGATATGCGATTCCGGATGTTCATGCAGATGCACGAGCTACAGCCCTCACAGTTAGCGCGAATGACGCAGATCGATTACGACCGTGAAATGGCTTTTGTCGCAGTCAGAAAACGAGATGATGCGCACGATGAGACGGTGGGTGTGGTCCGAGCAGTCGCCGATCCAGATAATCAGGATGCCGAGTTCGCGATCATCGTTCGCTCGGATCTCAAGGGTCAGGGCCTCGGGCAGATACTGATGCATAAGCTGATCGAATATTTCCGGCGACGTGGTACCCGGCATATTGTCGGCGAGACGCTGCCAGATAATCTGGCACTGCTCGACCTAGTACGAGGTTTTGGTTTTGAGACGCACCTTGAACCCACTCAGAAAACTGTCGAATTGCGTTTGAATTTGCAAAGTGCGACCGAAGAGGCTTGAGCAGCCGAGCTATCAGATCAGCCGCTCTCGGGCAGCTGATAACGACTCGTTAGCGTTGAGGCTGACAGTTTTGACTTATATCAAGGTAATTAACGAATTGCATCTCTAGACTGCGCATCCACCTGAGATCCCTGCGTCCTGCTGGTGCTCTGGAGGTATGGAGCAATAACAGATGGCCGTTTCGACAACAGCCCTGCCGCAGATGCATCATGTCGAATTTGACGCTGGGTTGATCAGCCGGCTCTGCCAGTCAGGCCCCAGGTATACCTCGTATCCGACGGCAGATCGTTTTTCGGAAAACTTCAGCTACCCAGATTACCTGCATGCAGTCGCGCATGCGCGCGCGCGCGGAAGCCGGCATCCATTGTCACTGTATCTGCATATTCCATTTTGCGAAACGATTTGCTACTACTGCGGTTGTAACAAGATCGTCACAAAAAATCGTGACAAGGCGGTGACGTATCTGGGTTATCTGAAACGCGAAATCGAAATGCAAGGCAAGCTGTTTGTCGGTCTCAATCATGTCGAGCAGCTGCACTTTGGCGGTGGCACACCGACTTATCTGTCTGATGAGCAGATGGTTGACCTGATGAATCACATCCGCCGCTGGTTCCAGCTGACCGATGATGACAAAGGTGAGTATTCGATTGAGGTTGATCCGCGCAGCGTGTCTGCCGAGC
>JBEDGK010000004.1:0-3997 GCA_041174665.1 Pseudomonadota bacterium | reverse complement strand
TATGCCATTCGCTCCTCAGAAGCCTGTACCCAGTTGAAACTGGAACCGCTGTGTCCGGTCGAATGGCTTGGGATTCATCGGATAACCTAGCGAGAGCTTGAGCGGTCCGACAGGAGAGATCCAGCTAATGCCCAGACCCGTGCTGTAGCGCAGGTCGCCCAAGCTAATGTTTTCGCCATCCTGAGGATTGAATACCTGACCCGCATCCAGGAAGGTAAACCAGCGCAGGCTACGGTCTACACCGGTACCGGGGAAAGGCATCTGCAGCTCGACGTTGGCCAGAATCCGGGCCTGGCCGCCAATGGGCAAGCGGAACAAGCTGCTCGTGCTGGCACTCCCGTAATTGTTCCCGGCCACTGATACGGATCCGGCCTGATAACCCCGTACGGTACCAATGCCGCCGGCATAAAAATTCTTGAAAATCGGGTATGGATCACCGCCGAGGCCAGCACCGTAGTTGACCTCACCATTGATCGCCAGGGTCGCGGTGTTCGCCAGATTGAGCGGGAAATAGTACTGATCCTGATAGGTCGTACGGTAGTACTTCGCTGTACCACCCGGAGAGACCTCGAGGTTCGCGCGACGGTAGCGTCCTTTGGTCGGTATCAGAGCACTGTCGCGGTTGTCTCGCTGCCAGGCCACGGTCAAGGGAATCGCCGTGGTGTGGGCATTACCCACGCCATTATTCAGCGTGCCGAATTTTTCAACATACTCAATATATCGTGCCGGACTGCGATCATTGCCATAGACGTCGACCGTGGTGTCCTCAATACCGACACCGAAAAACACCCGATCAAACTCGGTGAAGGGAACGCCGAAGTTGACACTGCCGCCCTTGGTTACCACCTTGTAGTCCACATTGCTGAGGTAAAGCGGTGGGCGGGCAGTCCGCAAAAAGATCTCCGTGGTGCGGCTGACGCCGTCTTCCGTGAAATAGGGGTTGGTATGCGATAGCGCGATGGTCCGGAACACCTTGCTGGTATTCACATTGATACCGATGTTATTACCGGTGCCAAAAGCATTTGACTGGTTGATCGAGCCGGTGAGGGTCAGTTTTTCGCTGCTGGAGAAACCTGCGCCAACCATGATGTTACCGGTTGGCTTTTCTGTCACGTTGACATTCAGATCCACTTGGTCGGGTGCGCCAGGCACTTCTAGGGTATCAACATTGGTGTCGAGGAAAAAGCCCAGACGGCCGAGACGGTCACGCGAGAGTCTGATCTTGTCTCCGTCATACCAGGAACTTTCAAACTGACGGAATTCACGGCGAATGACTTCATCGCGGGTGCGGTCATTACCACCCACGTTGATGCGACGCACATAGACGCGTTTGCCCGGATCGACAAAGATCGTGAAGCTGACCTCGTTTTTCTCGCGGTTGATGTCCGGGACGGCGTTCACGTTTGCAAAAGCATAGCCAAACACACCCATGCGCTCCGTGATCTTCTTGGTGGTCTCGTTCATCTTCTCGCCGGAGTAGGCATCGCCCTTGGTAAGCGTCACCAGGCGAGACAGCTCATCCTCGCGACCCAGCATCTCGCCCTCGAGCTTGACACCCGAGACGGTGAACTTCTCACCCTCTTTGATATTGATGTTGATGTAGATGTCTTTCTTGTCCGGTGAGATCGACACTTGCGTGGACTCAACCTGCATCTCGAGGTAGCCGCGGTTCAGATAGAAAGAGCGCAGCGCCTCGATATCGCCGGCGAGCTTCTGCTTCGAGTACTGATCGGCTTTGCTGTACCAGGTGAACCATCCTGGGGTACTGAGCTTGATCTGATCCAGCAGCTCACTATCTTTGAAGGCCTTGTTACCGACGATGTTGATCTGCTTGATCTTCGACACCTCGCCCTCGTCCACCGCGAACGTCACGTTGACTCGATTGCGCTCAATAGGCGTGACGGTCGTGGTCACCTGCATTCCGTACAAGCCGCGCGACAGATATTGCCGTTTCAGTTCCTGCTCTGCGCGATCCACCAAGGCCTTGTCGAGAATGCGTGACTCGCCCAGCCCGAGGTCTTTAAGTGACTTGGTCAGCTGTTTTTTGTCGAATTCCTTCACGCCAGTGAAATCCACGCTGGCGATCGCGGGACGTTCTTCCACCATCACGACCAGCACATTGCCGTCGGCCTCGATACGTACATCTTTGAAGAAACCGGTTGCATAAAGCGCCTTGATCGCTGCCGCCGCTTTCTCGTCGTTAAAGGTATCGCCAACACGCACCGGCAGATAACTGAACACCGTGCCTGCTTCGGTGCGCTGTATGCCCTCGACACGAATATCTTTCACGGTAAACGGCTCAACCGCGAAACCGTGGCCAGCGCACAAAGAAAGAGCCGCTGCAGCAATCAGCCGAGGAATAAAGGGCAGCGCACGGCGATCAGGGTGTAGTGTCATTGATTTTTTAACCAAGATAATTGAGCCAGTGCGCGGACCGTGAGCATGACAGTCGATCGAACCGTCACCAGACGAGGCGGACGATATCGTTGAACAATGCGACTGTCATGAGTGCCACCAGGATGCCGAGACCTGCGCGCTGCGCGATTTGTCCAACACGTTCAGGTAAGGGACGCCCTGAAAAAAGTTCCAGCGAATAATACAACAAATGACCTCCATCAAGCACTGGAATGGGCAGCAGATTCATCACGCCCAGACTGATGCTGATGAAGGCCATGAACGACAGAAAACTGATCAGACCGATGCGCGCAGTTTGGCCTGCATAGTCAGCGATCGTCAGCGGGCCAGTGATGTTCTTCAGCGAAGCCTCGCCGGTTAGCATCTTGCCAAGCATGCTGAGGGTCATCGTGCTGGTATCCCAGACTTTTTTTGTGGCTTTGCCAACCGATTCCGCAAGCCCTGAGCTGACGATCACCGTTGCACCCGACAGATCCATCTGCGCCATGATGCGACCGACGCTGCGATCTCCAACCCGCTCGACAGCCGGCGTCACGGCCAGTGACAGGCGCTCACCGTGTCGCATCAGCTCCAGCACCACCGTCTGGCCGGGCGCTGCCTGCACCAGTTCGATGAAAGCCAGCGCATCCGGCGCCGGCTGTCCATCGACACTGAGCATGGTGTCGCCCGGCTGCAGTCCGGCTTTGCTGGCAGGTCCACCGGCGATGATCTCGCCCAGCCGAGCGGGAGGACGCCAAGGTTGCAGGCCGAGATGGCTCATCAGTTCCTGATCTGGCTCGCCCGCAGCAACGCCACGAAAATCTATCATGGCCAGCTGCGTGTCATTCGGGGTTGCGGCGCTCTGGCGCGTGAATTTCATCTCGACGCGTTCGCCGCGCAAGGCAGCCTGCAGCAAGCGCCAGCGCATCTCCGACCACGCCGTTATCGGATCACTGTTGATCGCAATGACGGTGTCACCAGAGCGCAGCCCCGCCCTCTCCGCCAAGCTGCCTGCCTGCACCGACACGGTCGAGATCGCCTCGGGCACGCCATGCAGGTACAGACCAGAAAAAATCGCTATCGCAAGGAGGAAATTGGCGAGCGGACCGGCCGCCACGATCGCGATACGCTTCCACACCGACTGGCGCGTGAACTCTCTGGCGAGATCCGCTTCGGAAATCACGTCAGCATCGTCGGCACGCGCATCAAGCATCTTTACATAGCCGCCCAGCGGCACCATGGAAATCGCCCACTCGGTCTGGTCGGGCCCGAAACGACGCGACCAGATCGGTCTACCGAGCCCGACAGAAAATTTGAGAACCTTCACCCCACACCAGCGCGCGACCAGGTAGTGTCCAAACTCGTGGATCGTCACGAGCACGCCGATTACCACGATGAAAGCCAAAACGGTTTGCAGTAACTCCATGATTTCCTCTGAAAATCAGACTTCGATCATCTCGCGCGCCTTCAAGCGCGCGGCATGGTCCAGGGCGAGAACACCCTCGAGATCGACGACTGGTTCGACCGGCATGCTGTTCATCACGGACTCGATAACGCCCGGTATCTTGCGAAATCCCAGCCGTCGGTCAAGGAAAGCCTCAAC
>JBEDGK010000003.1:0-2515 GCA_041174665.1 Pseudomonadota bacterium | reverse complement strand
CGCTGGCCTCGTTCTATCATGACTCGCTCGATATTAACGACCCGCATCATCGTGAGGTATCGGCAATCCGTCTGATCGCCAAGATGCCGACGCTGGTCGCAATGGCTTACAAGTACTCTGTCGGTCAGCCTTTCGTTTATCCGCGTAATGAGCTGTCTTACAGTGCCAATTTCATGCGCATGATGTTTGCCACGCCGGCAGAGGATTACAAACCGAATGACGTGCTTGTGCGCGCGCTAGATCGCATTCTGATCCTTCATGCTGACCACGAGCAGAATGCGTCGACCTCGACGGTTCGTCTGTCCGGTTCCTCGGGCGCCAATCCGTTTGCATGTATCGCGGCTGGCATCGCGTGTCTGTGGGGCCCCGCGCATGGTGGCGCCAATGAGGCTGCGCTGACCATGCTCAAGGACATACAGCGCGATGGCGGCGTTGACAAGATCGGCGAATTCGTCGCCAAGGTGAAGGACAAAAACTCGAACGTCAAGCTGATGGGCTTCGGTCACCGGGTCTACAAGAATTACGATCCGCGTGCCAAGCTGATGCGTGAGACCTGCCACGAGGTCTTGAACGAACTCGGACTGCAGAACGACCCGCTGTTCAAGCTGGCGATGGCGCTGGAAAAGATCGCTCTGGAAGACGACTACTTTGTCCAGCGCAAACTGTACCCGAACGTCGATTTCTACTCGGGTATCGTGCAGTCCGCGCTGGGTATTCCGGTTTCGCTGTTCACGGGTATCTTCGCGATGGCGCGTACCGTGGGCTGGATCGCGCAATGGAATGAGATGATCTCCGACCCCGAACAGAAGATCGGTCGTCCGCGACAGCTGTTCGTGGGTTCGGCGCAGCGGGATGTGCCGCCAATGGCGAAACGCTAAAAGACTGAAGAGTCACCGAACGGGCCCTGTGGGGCCCGTTTTTGTACCGAAAAATCAAACGGCACGGTATGATTCCGGCTGCCTTTGCGTTTTTTTACAGGTAGTCCACAAATGCAGTCCGCGTAACGGAAGGACCGTGAAGCGGATGGTTACAACCCCCCCAACCCTCGCGAAGCGCGAGTGAAAGGTGAGCAGCGATGATGCAGCAATTCTTCTCCAATTCTTATCTGTTTGGAGGCAATGCCCCGTACGTGGAAGAACTGTACGAGGCCTATCTCCTGAACCCCGGTGCAGTCCCCGACAACTGGCGCGCCTATTTCGACGCGATGCAGCACGTGCCCGCCGTCGATGGCTCCGATCGTCCCGATGTGCCGCATGCGAGCGTCGTCGCCTCGTTTGCCGAGCGCGCCAAGCATGGCCCGATTCGCACGGTCACTGCCTCGGCCGATGCCGAGATGGGACGCAAGCGCGTCGCGGTAACCCAGCTCATCGCCGCTTACCGCTTCCTCGGCACGCAATGGGCGAATCTCGATCCGCTGCAGCGCCAGGAGCGACCGAATATCCCCGAGCTTGAGCCTTCGTTCTACGGCTTTACCGATGCCGATCTGGACGTTGTCTTCAATATCAGCAATACCTACTTCGGCGGCGAAACTGCGTCCCTGCGTGATCTGCTGCAATCGCTGCGCGACACGTATTGCCGCTCTATCGGCGCCGAGTTCCAATACATTACCGACCCTGCACAAAAGCGCTGGATGCAAGAGCGTCTTGAATCCACCCGCGCCACCGGCAATTTCACGCGGGAGCAGAAGCAACATATTCTCGACCGGCTGACCGCTGCCGAAGGTCTGGAGCGCTACCTGCACACCAAGTACGTTGGCCAGAAGCGTTTCTCGCTCGAAGGCGGCGAGAGCTTTATCGCGTCGATCGATGAAGTCATTCAGCGCGCCGGTAGTCAGGGCGTGCAAGAGATCGTGATCGGCATGGCGCACCGTGGCCGTCTGAATGTGCTGGTGAATATTCTCGGCAAGATGCCGTCCGATCTGTTCGCCGAATTCGAGGGCAAGCACGCCGATGATCTGCCGGCTGGTGACGTCAAATACCACCAGGGCTTTTCCAGCGATATCTCGACACCGGGTGGCCCGGTGCACTTGTCGCTCGCTTTCAATCCTTCCCATCTGGAGATTGTCAATCCAGTGGTCGAGGGCTCGGTCAAGGCGCGCATGGACCGCCGCGGCGACAAGCTGGGCAAGCAGGTATTGCCGATTCAGGTGCATGGTGATGCAGCGTTTGCGGGGCAGGGCGTCGTTATGGAGACGCTGAATCTTGCGCAAACTCGTGGCTATGGCACGGGCGGCACGGTGCATATCGTGATCAACAATCAGATCGGATTCACTACCTCCGATCCGCGTGACTCGCGCTCCACCTTGTATTGCTCCGATGTGGTCAAGATGATCGAGGCGCCAGTGCTGCACGTGAACGGCGATGATCCTGAAGCGGTTGTGTTTGCCACTCAGATCGCGCTTGATTTCCGGATGCAGTTTCAGAAAGACGTCGTTGTCGATATCGTCTGCTTCCGTAAGCTCGGTCACAACGAGCAAGACACGCCGGCGCTGACCCAGCCGCTGATGTACAAGAAG
>JBEDGK010000002.1:0-7552 GCA_041174665.1 Pseudomonadota bacterium | reverse complement strand
ATAATTCTGCGGCGCGGCATCGGCATTCGTGAAATTGCAACGCCCACCGCCGGAGATGCGGATTTTCTCTGCCAGCTTGTCGGCGTGATCAATCAGCACCACCCGCCGGCCCCGCTGACCTGCGACCGATGCGCACATCATGCCTGCTGCGCCCGCGCCAATCACCGCTACATCAAAGGAGTCGCTCATGCGCGCTCACCCAATTGGTGTGCCACCTGCACACACTGCCTGACCTGCTCGGTAATTGGCTCGGGTACGGGCTGTTGACCCTCCAGCGCTTGAAGGATCCATTCGGCGGTGGTCTTCGCATCGCTGGCTTCAGGCAAAGGCGGCGATTCATCGACTGGTGCCTGCTTCTCGATCAGCACGGTCGCCTGATTGTCATGGAACCAAGTAACCGCCTGCGCACGCTTGGCATTGGCCACGGTTTCGCCTTCGGTGCCTCGCATCAGGAACACATCACCCCGAGCAGCCAGTGCTGCTGTTGAAAAATATTCGGTAAGCATGGTCAGATATTCGGGATGCGTATACGACACCAGTCGCAGCGCTGGCTGCGCGAAGGGCTGCATGATTTTTACCAGCGTGTGGGTCGAGTTGCGCAGTCCGAGCACTCGACGCAACTCCAACAAGCGATGCAGTCGCGGTGCGAGCTCGGCGATCGGCATGAACACCGGGCGCTGTTGCGCAAATTGTGCGGAGACCATCGTCGCATCATGCACAGGTGCGATGCTCATCTCGGCCAGTATCTCCGCCGTCGTCACGCGCCCGGGGTCAGTCAGTACGCCATGGATAAATACTGGAACACCTTCTCGCGCCAGCAGACAAGCCAGCAACGGAGTGAGATTAGGCATCTGGCGCGAGCCGTTGTAACTGGGGATGACGACCGGCGCACAGCCGGATGATGGCGCTTGCAGAGGGACGAAGGAGTCTTCAGCCGCATCGAGAAAACCACCGATCTCATTGACAGATTCGCCCTTGATGCGCATGCCGATCAGCAGAGCACCGAGTTCCAGGTCGGATACCCGGTCTTCCAGCATGGCAGCATAGAGCGCACGCGCATCGTCGCGGGAGAGATCGCGCGCGCCTTTCTTGCCGCGCCCTATCTCGCGGATGAAACGCGCGGCGTGGAATTTTTCAGAGATATCCTTGGTCATTCCAGAAGGGTACTACGAGCCGCGTGGCGAATGCATGAATGGCTGAATGAT
The DNA here is from genome assembly GCA_041174665.1 of Pseudomonadota bacterium. Lineage (GTDB taxonomy): Bacteria > Pseudomonadota > Gammaproteobacteria > Burkholderiales > Burkholderiaceae_D > Pernthalerella. The sequence goes on along the minus strand of JBEDGK010000002.1, from coordinate 6,347 downwards.
TCGGTGATTGCCATCACCTGATCAGGGCGCTGGCATAAAAAAATCATGTCAAGCCGGCAGAAGCTGATATCTTTCGGGCACTTCCGACGGGATACCCATCATGTCACTGCAAGTCTGCGCATTTTATTGCACCGATACCGGCAGGCGCCACCGTAATGAAGACGCTGTCGGCCTGATTTTGCCGAGTGAGCCCGAGTCATCCAACAAGGGGATGATCGCGGCCATTGCCGATGGCGTGTCTGGCAGCACCGATGGACGCGAAGCCGCCGAATACTCGGTACGCGCTTTGCTATCGGATGATGGAGTGAAGGTGGCAGAAGGCGCCGCGGTCATCCCAGCGCTTGACGAAGCTTTCCAGACCATCCATCGTGCGCTCAGGCAGCGCAACTCATTACACGCCGAATCGGTTGGCATGGCGACCACGCTGACTGCGCTGGTGGTGCGAGAAAATGCCTTTTATTTCTGCCATGTCGGCGATACGCGCCTTTACCGACTTCGCGGCGATAACCTTGAATTACTTACCACCGACCATGTGGCAGACAGCGACTCGCATAAACACGTGCTGACGCGTGCGATCGGCCTTGACTCCGTAATCGCGATTGATCACGGCACCGGTGAACTCCACAGCGGAGACATCTTCTTGCTCGCAACCGACGGGGTATGGGCGTCGCTGCCTGAGCATGAACTCAGCTGGCATCTGTCTGAACTGGTGGACGACAAGCGAAGTGCCGAGGGTACGGCCAAGTTGCTTATCGATGCGGCATTGGCCGCCGGATCGACGGACAATCTGTCGGCGCTGGTCGTGCGCGTTGATCACTTTTAAAAGACCAAGGATTCACTGATACGCGTTGCCGGTACCAAGCCGAGAATCACTCCAGCTGGAGGTGTCCACGAGGTCGGACAGCTCGCTTGAGCTTTTCACTTACAATGGAGTGAGACGTGCAGTGTGCCACCCTCCTGAATACTCCCCATGATCGTACTCGGCGTCGAGTCCTCCTGCGATGAAACTGGTCTCGCGCTGTATGACACTGAGCGCGGATTGTTGTCGCATGCACTGCATTCACAAGTCGCGATGCATGAAGAGTACGGCGGCGTGGTGCCTGAGCTGGCGTCCCGCGACCATGTACGCCGTGCAATCCCTTTACTGGAGCAGGTGCTGGCGGACAGTGGCATTGATATCTCCTCAATCGATGCCGTGGCCTACACGCAAGGACCCGGTTTAGCCGGTGCATTGCTGGTCGGCGCATCAGTCGCGAATGGGCTGGCACTGGCCTTGGACAAACCCGTGTTGGGCGTTCATCATCTTGAAGGGCATCTGCTCTCGCCACTACTGTCAGCCAAACCGCCAGCATTCCCATTTATTGCGCTGCTGGTGTCAGGGGGCCATACCCAGTTGATGCGCGTCGACGATGTGGGCGCGTACACGCTGCTCGGCGAAACACTCGATGATGCTGCAGGTGAGGCATTTGACAAATCAGCCAAACTGCTCGGACTGGGTTACCCTGGCGGGCCTGCGATCTCGCGACTGGCCGAATTAGGTGATCCGGGCGTGTATCAACTCCCACGCCCGATGCTGCACTCGAAAAATCTCGATTTCAGTTTTTCAGGACTGAAAACTGCCGTGCTCACGCTGGTTAAGAATCATCAGACCCATCTGTGCGAGCAAGACAAGGCCCATATCGCACGTGCTTTTGTTGATGCCATCGTTGAGGTGCTGGTCGCGAAATGTCTCGCGGCATTGAAACAGACGGACTTGAAGCGACTGGTGATTGCCGGTGGTGTCGGCGCCAATGCACAGCTGCGCATGGCACTGAATGCCGCGTCAGCAAAAAAAAGCTTCGAGGTTTTTTATCCGGAACTGGCCTTGTGCACTGACAATGGCGCAATGATTGCATTCGCAGGTGCAATGCGGCTGCAACGCGACCCGATCGCAGCACGTTATGAATATGGGTTCAATGTCCGGCCACGCTGGCCTCTGGATGAGCTGCGCCCAGTCTAGGAGGCCGAGACGGGTGCTTGCTCAACGAGTCTCTTGATGCTCTTTTGCGGAAGGCTGCTCGTCAGCCGGCGCCTGCTCTTCACTGTCTTTCTTTTGCCCGATGCGAGTTTCTTTGCCCGCCAGCAGATTTGCGATATTGCCTCGATGACGGTAGATCAGTAGTAGGCTCATCACGATGATGGCGAATAACTCAGGATTCATCCCAAAGAACATCCAGTAGTACACCGGCGCAAAGATCGCTGAAATGATGGCAGACAGCGATGAATAACGGGTTGCCCGCGCCATGATCAGCCAGGTACACAAAGTCGCCACACCCACCACCGAGTGAATGCCGAACAGCACGCCGAGTGCCGTCGCCACGCCTTTGCCACCCTCGAAGCCGTGATACACAGGCCATAGATGTCCGGCAAATACAGCCAGCGCTACCAGCGCAATACCTGCCGTGCCCAGCCCCAGCTGCTCATTGAACATCACGGCCAGCCCAACCGCGATCCATCCTTTGGCGCAGTCACCAAGCAGTGTCAGCAGCGCAGCGATCACATGGCCCGAGCGCAGCACGTTGGTCGCCCCCGGATTGCCGGAACCATAGCTGCGCGGATCCTCCAGACGGAACAAACGGCTAAAGACAATGGCAAAAGAAATTGAGCCCAACAAATAGGCAGCGATAGCAGACAGAGCGATATTCATTGTTTCTCCAGCGCGCGCGAAGGCGCCATTATGCAACACCGCTTGAATCAGGCTGGGGAAACGAGGAATAGGCCTTGTTTTCCTTGTCATCCCCTCGGATGATGCTGCGCATGTATGTTCTTTAATCTCTCGCGCGCGACATGCGTATAGATTTGTGTCGTCGAGATATCTGCATGTCCAAGCAATAGCTGCACCACGCGAAGATCAGCGCCATGATTCAGAAGATGCGTGGCGAACGCATGTCTGAGCGTATGCGGTGACAGTGGCGCGCTGATACCCGCCTTGAGTGCGTATTTTTTTATCAGCGTCCAGAACATCTGCCGAGTCATTGGTCCGCCCAGCCCTGTCACGAATAAGGCATCATCGATCTTGCCATTCAAGATCACAGGACGTCCTTCTTTCAGGTAGCGCTCTATCCATACCCGCGCCTCTTCTCCGAACGGCACCAATCGAGTTTTACTGCCTTTGCCGGTCACGCGCAGCACGCCTTCGTTCATGCCAACTTCTATCGTCTTTAGCAGCACGAGTTCAGAGACACGCAAGCCACTGGCGTACATCAGCTCCAGCATCGTACGGTCGCGCAGACCGAGTGCCGTGCTGATCTCCGGTGCGGACAGCAGTGATTCGACATTCGCCTCCGACAAGGTCTTTGGAAACCGCGGCGGCTGTTTGGCAGAACGCAGCTTCAGACAAGGATCAACACTGATACGATGATTACGTAGCGCATACTGGTAAAAGCGCTTCAATACGGCCAGCCGGCGATTGGAAGAACTCGCCTTGCTGGTCGCATGTCTGAACGCGAAATACGCATTGAGGTCAATATCCGTGACGTCGTACAGTGTTTTATGGTGCTGCTGATGCAGCCACTCGGCAAACAGCAAAAGATCCCGCTTGTAAGCGTCGAGCGTATTCTTTGACAAGCCGTCTTCCAGCCACAGCGCATCGCAGAATTCATCGACGATGTCCTGTCCGGGACGCTCACGAGCTTCCGTAGCGGCCGACATCAGAATCCCGGTACCTGCTCATGCTGCAGCAGCCAGCGCTTGACGCCCTGATGAAAACCGCCATCGTGTCGGGCAAAACCGCCGATACTACCGGTCGCGGTCACGCGGTGGCAGGGGATCACCAGGGGATACCAGTTCGCGCCGCACGCTTGTCCCACCGCGCGTGGCGCGGATCCAATGCGGCGCGCGACGTCGGCATAGGTCAGCACTTTTCCGCGCGGAATACTGTTGATTATTTTCCAGACCTTGCGCTGATGATCGGTGCCTACGGTAGGCAGATCAAGTTTGAATTCGTAGTCCGGGTCTTTCAGATACGCTGCCACCTGTTTATAGATTTTTTTGGTCAGTGTATCGGCTGCTGGCTTGGACTGGTACTCAGGCGGCAGATACACCAGCTCACGCAATTGTCCGTGATCGATACGTATGCCGATGCCGCCAAACGGCGCAGGTACGATGGCATTGAAAAAGTCTGCGCCAGCTTTATTCATCGGAGTTCCCATGCGAAGACATGCAAGGTTTTTCTGGGCAGGCCGTCACCCGCCAAACAGCAGCCGTGGCAGCCACAGCGATACCTGCGGCACGTAAGTAATAACAATCAGAAAACCGACCATCGTCAGCAGCCAAGGCATCACCGCAATCGTCAGTTCAGTAATACCCATCTTGGTTATGCCTGAAGCCACATACAGGTTGAGCCCGACAGGCGGATGGCACATGCCGATCTCCATGTTGACCACCATGATGATGCCGAAGTGGACCGGATCAATGCCCAGCGCGGTCGCCACAGGAAACAGGATGGGCGCCATGATCAATACAATCGACGAAGGCTCCATGACATTACCCGCCAGCAGCAGCAAGAGATTCACGACGAGCAGGAAGCTCACCTGACCCAGCCCTTTGTCCATGATCCAGCCAGCCATCGCCTGAGGTATGCCTTCGCTGGTCATCAGAAAGGAAAACAGCACGGCGTTGGTGATGATGTAGAGCAGCATCGCGGACATCGCTGCTGAACTCAACAGCACCTTGCCCACTTGCGGCAATCGCAAGTCTCGGTAGACAAAGACTGCAATCAGGAATGCGTACACAGCGGACATTGCGGCAGCTTCGGTCGGCGTAAAGATGCCGGTATAGATACCGCCCATCACCACCACGATCAGCAGCAAACCCCAGACACTGTCGCGAAACGCGCGCCAGCGCCCTGCCCAGCTGACACGCTCCATCCTTGGATAGGCATGCTTTCTTGCCAGCACCCAGGTCGTCAGGCCTAACAGGAAAGCGAGCATCAGGCCCGGCACCACGCCGGCCATGAATAATTTTCCGACCGACGTATTGGTTGATACCGAATACATCACCATGACAATCGATGGCGGTATCAGAATGCCCAGAGCGCCCGAGGTGGTGATCACGCCTGCGCCAAAAGACTTCGGGTAGCCTTGCTTCACCATTGCGGGCAGCAGGATGGAACCAATCGCCACCACCGTCGCGGGCGAAGAACCCGACACCGCCGCAAACAACGCACATGCGAGTACCCCGGCCAATGCCAGACCGCCGTGCCAGTGACCGACCATCGATGTCGCGAAATGAATCATCCGCCGCGCGACTCCGCCATGCGTGAGGAAATTTCCCGCCAGGATGAAGAACGGGATCGCCATGATCTCGAACTTTTCGATGCCGGTGAAGAGCTTTAATGCGACGGCCTGTACCGGTACTTCGGTCATCGTGAACAGGAAAGTCAGTACCGTGAGTCCGAGCGCGATCGAGATCGGCATCCCGGTCAGCATCAGGGCGATCAGTAGTACAAAGATGAACATCGAGTTCATTGACGGCCCTCCGCTGCATCTTCCGTCAGTCCTTCGACATGCGCATGATCGTGCACCGGCAATTCACTACCGCGCGAGAAATTCCATGCCACTTGCAAGAAACGGAAACACATCAGTGCCGAGCCAAGGGGTATCGCAAGATAAACCATCCAGATCGGCAATTCCAATACCTCGGAGGTACTGGAGGTATCTGACAGTTCATAGACAAAATCAGCGCCCAGCAAGGCGATAATCCCGGTGAACATCGCACCGGCGAGTAGACCGAAAAAAATGAATTTTCTCTGGTGCGGCGTGGACAAGCGGTTGACCAGCACATCAACACCCACATGAATCCCGGTTCGTGCGCCATAGGCGGCGCCAAACTTGGCCATCCAGACAAACATGTAGATGGTCAGCTCCTGCGCCCAGCTGGTGTTCACGCGCAGCAGCCAGTCCTGTATGACAGGTATGGGCAAGCCCGACGCATACCGATGGATAACCGCAATGAAAATCACCACAGTTGCTACACCCATCAGCAGCGCGATCAGCCATTCTTCGAGGTGGTCGAGTAGTTTCATTATCTGGACACGGGCGCCTGAAAGTGAATACCGGGCCTACTTGCCCGATGCCGCTCTGACTGCTGCAGCAATCAGGTCTTTGCCGATTCTGTCTTCCACCGTCTTGTGCACGGGCAGCAAGATCTTGCGCCACTCGGCTTTCTCAGCCTCGGTGGGCTGATGGACGGTGCTCTTGCCAGATTTTTTGATCGCCTCCAACGCAGCCTCGTTCTCTTGTTGAGCGATCTGGTTCGCGTACGCTGTCGCCTGCTTCATCGCACCTTCGAGCTGGGTGCGCACATCT
>JBEDGK010000001.1:0-2719 GCA_041174665.1 Pseudomonadota bacterium | reverse complement strand
ATCGAGTTACCGCACATGGGTGATTTACCGGCGGGGACGTACTGACGCAGGAATTCGATCATCTTTGCCGCCGCCTCGTCCTCGGTAACGGTCGATGCCCTGACCCGGTCGATCAGGCCAGAGCGACCGTGGGTGCCCTTGTTCCATGCATCCATGCCATCCAGCACCTCATCGCTCTGGTGAATGGCAAAGACCGGGCCCTCGGCGAGGATATTCAGCTCGGCATCGGTGACGATGGCCGCGATTTCAATAATCTTGTTGACATCAGGGTCAAGACCGCTCATTTCCATGTCGATCCAGACCAGGTTCAATTCATTCGGGTGGGCCGCTGCGGTGCCGGCGGCGGGGTTCAGATCCGTTTCTGATGCTTGTGACATAATCCTTTTTCCTGATTGTGCGGAGTCAAGCCCCGCTGCTTTTACCCCGAATCCCTGGATTTTCGCATATGGACCCCAACAGCTTCTCTTTCCTGTTTGCTGCCTTCCTGCTCGTGACGCTCGGCGTCAAGCTGTGGCTGTCGTCGCGGCACATCCGGTATGTGGCCAATCACCGCGATGCCGTACCTGCGCAGTTCGCGCAAAAGATCCCTTTGACCGCTCACCAGAAGGCCGCTGATTACACAATCGCCAAGACCCAGCTCAAGCTAGTGCTGCTCGTCGTGAACGCCTTGGTGCTGCTCGGCTTTACGCTTCTGGGTGGCCTGCAATGGCTGTCAACGACACTTGGCGAACTGGCGGGGCCCAGCATGGTGTACCAGATCGCACTGATCGCTGCGGTGAGTGCGATCGCCGGCATCATCGACCTTCCCTTCGATTACTACAAGCAATTCACGCTGGAAGAAAAATTCGGCTTCAACAAAATGACGCCGGGGTTGTTCTTCTCCGACCTGATCAAGCAAACGCTGGTGGGCGCTGCAATCGGTCTGCCGCTGATCTGGGTCACGCTGACCGTGATGGAGAAAGCCGGTGCCTATTGGTGGCTGTACGCGTGGCTGATCTGGTGCGGGTTTCAGATACTCATGCTTGGCTTCTACCAGAACCTTATCGCGCCGCTGTTCAACAAGTTCACACCACTTGACGATGACAGTCTCAAAAGCCGCATCGAGGGCCTGATGCAGCGCGTCGGCTTTGCCAGCAAAGGCCTGTTCGTGATGGATGGCTCACGCCGCAGCGCGCATGGCAATGCCTACTTCTCCGGTTTTGGCGCAGCCAAGCGTATCGTGTTCTTCGACACCCTTCTGTCACGTCTGGCGCCAAACGAAATCGAAGCCGTACTCGCCCACGAACTCGGCCATTTCAAGCTGAATCATGTGATCAAGCGCATCGCAGTGATGTTCATCCTCTCGCTCGGCTTTTTGGCGCTACTCGGCTATCTGAAAAACCAAACCTGGTTTTATCTGGGACTCGGCGTCACACCAGCACTGGACGCCAGTAATGACGCAATGGCGCTGATCCTGTTCATGATGGCGCTGCCGGTCTTCACCTTCCTGTTCTCGCCGCTGCTGTCGATCACTTCGCGCAAGAATGAGTTCGAGGCCGATGCCTTCGCAGCGAAGCACAGCAATTCGCAAGACCTGATCTCCGCGCTGGTGAAACTCTACGAAGACAACGCATCTACGCTGACACCGGATCCGTTGCACTCGGCGTTCTACGACTCTCATCCGCCAGCCAGTGTGCGCATTCAGCGCCTGCTTGGCGCCTGAATCCATGGATCGCGCTGCGCTGCTCAAGGCCTCTTGCCGCCATCGTGAGCAGGCGGCGTCCGACGCAGAGATCGCCGCAGCACTGCATGTCCTGACCGACTGGATGGTTGAGAACGCCAAGCTGGTGAGAACTTTTCGCTTTCGTGACTATCACCAGACCCTAGCCTTTGTGAATACGATTGCAGACACCATTCATCGCGAAGACCATCATCCAGAACTTGTTGTCAGCTACAACCGCTGCATCGTCCGCTACGATACCCACTCGGTAAACGGTGGCACGGGCGGTCTGTCCGAGAATGATTTTATCTGCGCTGCCAAGATCGACGATGTCTTTTCCCGGACCTTTCCCGCTGCATGACTGAACTGCAGGGCTTGATCGTCGCAGCGCATGGTCGCCACTACCTTGCGCATGCGGCTGGCAGGACACTGCAATGCGTGACCCGCGGTAAAAAAAGCGATGTGGCCACCGGCGATCGTGTGAGACTGAAAACAACGTCGGCCGATCAAGCCGTGATCGAAGAAATCCTCCCGCGCGACACCCTGCTCTATCGCTCCGATCAGTATAAATCCAAGCTGCTGGCCGCAAACGTCACGCAATTATTCATTGTGGTCGCTACCGAGCCGGGCTTCTCCGATGATCTGGTATCACGCGCACTGGTCGCGGCGGAAGCCGCCGGTATTCGCGTGCATCTGGTACTGAACAAGACCGATATCACTGCCCTGCTGCCCGCCGCACGCGAGCGGTTAGTGCTGTATCGCGGGCTGAGCTACCCGGTTCATGAAGTCAGCGCGGCAAAGGATCCGGACGGTACGCGCTCGATGCTTCAGCCGCTGATAACGGGTCAATCCACGATTTTGATTGGCCAGTCCGGCATGGGCAAATCCTCGCTGATCCAGCTGCTGGTGCCCGATGCAGACATCGCGGTACAGGAAATCTCGCAGCGACTCGACAGCGGAAAGCACACGACGACCTTTACCCGACTATTCGAGCTCGATGCCCGCACCACCGTCATCGAT